>JAJRWO010000205.1 GCA_024276775.1 Gammaproteobacteria bacterium
GTTTTAGATGCGGTACACAAACTGAATAGCCGCCCCAGAAAATGCTTGGGTTATAAAACTCCGTATGAAGTTTTTGAAGAGCTGACCGGCATTAATGAAAAAACATTAACGGGTTATGCACTTATGACTTGAATTCAGGTCATATAAAAATATTATGGCTTCAATTGACCATCTTTCAGATACCCAAACCTGAAGTGATATTCCTGCCATATTTAACGTGATGATACCATTGAGTTCGTGATTTTTCCCGCACGTTGAATAATATTTTTACGAATCCTGCCGGGTTTTTTCAAATGCGCATAGTGCCGAACGTTTTGGTGTTGCTGCCCGCTTAGTAGTTTGAGTTGCCATTTTCAATTCGCATGTTAAATTATATGCAAAAAACGCTCCTAATCAATAAAGTTGATGGCCATTTTTTGTGTTTTCTGGAACAATATCTATTGGATGTTTGTGATTTTTTCTCTGAAAATATATTCTCCTGTGGGCCTCATATTCAGAGATCAAGCAATTTCTTGATACTGGCAAGCAAAGATGGATCAAAATAACACCCCAGTAACAGCCGCATCGTTTCTCGTAACTGTGTTATCGCCTCTGCACGCCCTGAAAATCCCACAGACTTCACTGTTTCCGACCAGCTTTGATTTTCTAATACCTTAACCAGCAACAACTGGCTTTGTTTTGGCTTTAGCTCAGAAAAACCTTGTGGCAGTGTTTTAACAAAGGCAACAATTGCCGCCATGCAAAACTCATAGCCACGCAAGCCATAGGCAAAACTAACAACATCGTGCCAATCAAGTTTGCTCATGCCTGGTTTATGATGATATGAATCAAGCAAAAGCATTTCTGTCAGACGTTTATCAAGCGCAGCCAAAGGCCCTGCCAATAAAGTGGGCAGTTGCTGTTGCATTCGCAGATAAGATTTTTCTAGAAAATACCGCCCTGTTTCAGAGACTGACTGCAACATAATCAACGAATGGTTGCCACTGCTATGCTCACGAGTCAAGCCTAAACGCACGGGTACAAATCCTAGGCCCTGCCAAAACCTTAGCAGTTCTGGCGTCAAACCAAAACTCGCTCCCAGGCAGTCAAAAGTATCGTCAGTCACTGATGCACAAACTTCTCTTATCAAAGCTGAACCCAAACCTCGCCTTTGAATAAGCGGGTGAACGGCTATGCGCATAATGCGTAAATAACGCAGTGTTGGTGCTTCCACTAGTCCAGCATGTGTCGCCAATGATTGCGGCACGAGGTGTCCTTGTAGACGTCGCCGTCCCTGATATACAGCCTTAGCTAAGGCCTCATCCATGCCACCTTCTATACCCAGCAACACCACTGCCACAACACGGTCTTGATACGACATAACATGCAACTGAAGGTCAGAACTGTCCAGTAATTGGCGCAAGTCGTTGGGGCGGGTACGGTAGTGCGCTAGCACCAATAAACCAAATACTTCAGACAACAAAAGCTGGTTAGCCATAAGGTTGTCACTGCAAACACGCTTGACCTGGCATGCCGATAACTCAAGCCCTGCCAATTCACCTGCCGATGCAATGGTCGCATTCAACAACAGGGCATCAAAGGCAAACTGTTCAAGCGCATCAAACTCCGCCCAACGTATTGGCTGCTGCATACATAATTGCTGCCAGCCAGGCGTTTGTAAATCCAGCACCTTATTAAAACGCAGAGCGAAACCACGCCCAGTGCCTTCGTAGCCATATACAGTGGTCGCAAACACCGGCTGCGGATAATGCGACAGTATTTTTTCAAGCATTGGGATCGGAATTGCAGCAGCTTCATCCACCAGTAAAAGATCTGCCTCTGGGGTTGTTTTAATCAATTCATCCGGGGCAATAAATCTGAGGCTTGCTTCGCCATATTGCAATAAACCCCGATTAGATGTTGCCTGTGGTAGCAGGTGACGGGTATGTCTAAACAAGGCTTCTACTGACGTCAATCGCGGTGCTGTGACCAGAATTGTTTTACAACCCTGGTTTAACAGCTGTGCTGCGGCAATCCCCAGTGCCGAAGATTTGCCACGGCCACGATCAGACACCAAAACAATGGGGCGCTGCGATTGCCCGCGCCCCAGGTCAACGATCGCTGCTACCGTCGTTTGCTGGTCAAGGGTTCTATACGGCGCATCAAAACCACTCGCAACCGCATGCAAATCATTTATTTCTGGAGGATAGGGCAAGGGGGCGTTTTCAGCCACTAATAATAATGCATCTGACGCCTGGGCAACCTGAATAAAACGCTTGATAAAATGACTGCTGGCCGAACGGCTCTTAAAAAATCGTTCAGCCTCGGGATCAGCTAACTGCGGCCAGCAATCCAAAGGCGGCGTGAGTAACAGCAGCAAACCCCCGCCTTTAATTAAGCCTGACGCCGCGCCAAAGGCGTCAACATCAAAACCACCATGGCAATCATAGACCAACAGATTGACTTCTCTGCCCAAACACTGCAATACCTCACGCCCCACATAGGCAGCAACACCTTTTGGCGGCTGTCGCGATATCCACACCTGTTGCTGGTCAAACAATGATGCTATTTTCAGCGCAACATCAGAACACCATTCTTTACTGCCACTAATTACCAGTCCACGACGCTGATAAGCACGCTGTGCGCAGTCTCTCTGGCTTAAAGCCAGTTCAACAATGGCATCATATTTTGAAGATGGAATAGACATAATCACCTAAAATTACTACGGTAAAATTAGCACGACAAACTCATCACAAACGGACAAGCCAAACAAACAATAATCACGTAAAATACAAGCATGTCAACCATCATACTCAGTACTCTGAATGCACGCTATATCCATAGCGCCTTTGGCTTGCGCTATCTCAAGGCCAATCTTGGTGACCATGAAAAGGATTGCGACATTATTGAATTTACCATTCACGAACGACCGATTGATATTGCAGAAAAATTACTCATCAGAAAACCAAAAATAATTGGCCTTGGTGTTTACATTTGGAATATTGAAGAGGCGACCAAAGTAGTCAATATTATCAAACAAGTTAGCCCGAACACCGTCGTTGTGATTGGCGGCCCGGAAGTTAGTTTTGAGCAACAGAATCAAGCCATCTGTAAAAATTCTGATTACATTATTGCAGGTGCAGGTGAAAATTCATTTCGTGAATTATGTGAAAAATTATTAAACAAAAAAGTGATTGCTAACAAATTCATTCCCCAACAA
>JAJRWO010000206.1 GCA_024276775.1 Gammaproteobacteria bacterium
GCTATTCTTGGTCTGTATTTTGGTCAACTATAATTTAGGTTAGCAGTATGAAAACACTCCCATTATCAGAGGTCAAGATGAAACTCAGCGCCCTGGTCGAGGCGGTCAGGATGACTGATGAGGAGGTTGTGATTACCAAGAATGGCTATCCGGCTGCGATTTTGGTCAGTCCGGATGAGTTCGAGGGTTGGCGGGAGACAATCGCCATTCACGATAATAAGGATCTGTTTGATGAGATTAAAGCGGGATTAGCGGAGCTCAAGAAAAAACCGGCGGCGCTCTACACACTTGAAGAACTTTTCGAAGAGTAACGCTTGGTGACATCTGAAGGCGGCTACAGGCTAAGAGTGCCAGGGAGTGTGGCTGAATTGGTGCGGGGGCTCCATCCGCAGCTTAAGGCAGGGGTCAGCGTTGCTCTGAAAATGATCATTGACGAGCCCTGCTGTGGAAAACCCCTGAAAGATGAGCTTGGTGGGCTCAGAAGCCTGCGTGTGAAGCGGTTCAGAATCGTTTATCGGTTAGTCGCGATTGAGAAGGAGGTACAGATTGTTGCGATCGGTCCCCGGAGATCAATTTATGAAGCGACTTACCGTATCATAAGCAAGGTGAAGTCGGGTGATGAATCTTGAACAAAGATATGAAATACGGGACCAATGCTATTGGGATGCCTGTGAATGCCTCATCCTTTAAACGCGTGCTTTATGTTGGCGTTATTGCTGCATTTGCCAAAAAAACGGCAAATCTGTCGGCCTCGTCACTGAGTATTTTGTAAAACGTTCTTAAAGCAGTTGACTACCAGCGTAAGACGGGCCATTTTGGAATCATGAAATCAGCTCCCAGCTCATTTTCGCGTCGTTCAAGCAGTCCATCACCATTACTATCAATCAAATAATAAGGTGCGCCTTTGCTGGGTATGACTTTAATCATATAAAGCTGGCCATTGCTGCGATACTCTCTCACCCGACCCTGTTCCCTTGGTGTAATGACAATGTCCGGCTCCATCGCTTGGTTTAAGGATGATCCACTGCCTGTTTCCGCCTTGGCGGAAAGCACAGATAACAGCAGCATGGCAACGAATATTTGAGTATATTTCATTATTATTTGGCCTCCATTAACAAATGGCGGCGAGCCAAAATCGGGTCATGAATCGCAAGCGCGCCAAAGACATTATCATCGCCACTTTCTGCCAGGGAATCAAGCAGTGGCTTGAGTGCTCGACTATAAATCATCCGCCCAAGACTGAACTGCTGCATAATATTGGCTCAATAACTTCTCAAAAAATAAACATTTTACAAATATCATGACCTATTCCAACACCAAACCTCTGATTCTCGTTGATGGTTCCTCTTATCTATTCCGCGCCTTTCACGCTATCAGGGAGCTTAGCAACTCTAAAGGCCAGCCCACCAATGCTATTTATGGCGTGATTAATATGGTGCGTAAATTAATCAACGAATATCAACCGGAATCGATGGTGGTGATCTTTGATGCCAAGGGTAAGACTTTTCGTCACAATATGTACTCTGACTACAAGGCCAATCGCCCGCCTATGCCTGATGAGCTGCGCAGCCAAATTGAACCCATCCACAATATTATCCGTGCTATGGGCATTCCCATGCTGGTGATTGAAGGGGTTGAGGCGGATGATGTGATAGGCACTCTTTGCCAGCAGGCCAGTGAGCTAAAAATGGAGACCCTGGTCTCCACCGGCGACAAGGATATGGCCCAACTGGTCAATGAGCATGTGACCCTGATCAACACCATGACCGATATGCTCATGACACCTGAGGCGGTGGTAGAAAAATTTGGTGTCAAACCCGAACAGATTGTTGACTATCTGGCGCTGATGGGAGATAGCGTTGATAATATTCCCGGCGTGCCGAAGTGTGGTCCCAAGACAGCGGTCAAGTGGCTTGCTGCTTACGGCTCACTTGAAGGAGTGATGGCCAGCGCAGAGAAAATTAAGGGCAAGGTTGGCGAAAACCTGCGTAATAGCCTTGAGTTTCTACCTCTTTCGCAACAATTAGCGACCATCAAGTGCGATGTTGAACTACCATTCACACCCAGGCAACTCAAGCTTGACGTCCCTGACAAGCCTGCTCTGCGCGAATTATTCAGAGAAATGGAATTCAAAACCTGGCTTAGGCAGGTGGAAGAGGCGACAGACGAGCAGCGCAATGAGCCTGAACCGGTTGCCTTGGTCATTGACGTTCATTACTCAGTCATCTTTGAACAAGCCCAGCTGGACGCCTGGTTAGCCAAACTTGAGCAGGCCGAGCTATTCGCCTTCGACACCGAAACTACCTGCCTTGACTACATGCAAGCCGAAATCGTCGGTGTTTCATTTGCCATTGCCGCTGGCGAAGCCGTCTATGTGCCGCTGGCGCATGGTTACGAAGGCGCGCCTGAGCAATTGGATCGCGATGCCGTTTTGCGGCAACTCAAGCCATTATTGGAAAACCCAAATCACAAAAAAGTCGGTCAGAACCTCAAGTATGACATGAGCGTACTGGCCAATTATGGCATCAAATTGCAAGGTATCGCCTTTGACACCATGCTTGAGTCCTATACATTTAATAGCACCGCCACACGTCACAACGTAGACGCGCTGGCACTAAAATACTTGAATCATAAAACCATCCATTTCGAAGACGTTGCTGGCAAAGGCGTCAAACAGCTCAGTTTTAATCAAATCAATATAGAGCAGGCGGGCCCCTATGCCGCCGAAGATGCCGATATCAGCTTAAGATTGCATGAAGTTCTGTGGCCACAGTTGAAGCAAGAGGCCAAGCTGAAACAGGTGTTTGATGAGATTGAGATGCCACTGATTCCGGTCCTGTCTCAGATTGAACGCAATGGTGCGTTGATTGATCCGGAGATGCTGTACCAACAAAGCCAAATGCTGGCCAGCCGTATGATTGGGCTAGAGCAAAAAGCTCACGATGCAGCGGGGGAAGTATTCAACCTTAACTCACCGAAGCAAATTCAAGCCATTTTTTATGACAAGCTAGGTCTGCCAGTGCTGCAAAAAACTCCCAAGGGGGCACCGTCCACCGCCGAACCAGTACTGCAAGAGTTGGCGCAAGATTACGATCTGCCCCGATTGGTTTTGGAATATCGCTCCATGAGCAAGCTAAAATCAACCTATACTGACAGGTTGCCGCAACAAATCAATCCAACCACTGGCCGGCTACACACCTCGTATCACCAAGCCGTTACCGCCACTGGGCGTTTATCTTCGTCAGACCCAAACCTACAGAATATCCCCATCAGAAGTGAGGAGGGTAGACGCATCCGCCAGGCTTTTATTGCCGCAGAAGGCTATCAATTGGTGGCCGCAGATTATTCCCAGATTGAGCTGCGCATTATGGCCCACCTCTCCAGTGATAAAGGCCTGTTAACGGCTTTCCAGCAAGGCAAGGATATCCACAGTGCTACCGCCGCCGAAATATTCAATGTGCCACTGGATGAGGTTGAGTCAAATCAACGCCGCAGCGCCAAGGCCATCAATTTTGGCCTGATTTATGGTATGTCGGCTTTTGGCTTAGCCAAACAGCTAGGCGTTAATCGCACTGAGGCACAGGAATATATCGACCTCTATTTCAGTCGCTATCCAGGCGTAAAAAAATTTATGGGCAGGATGCGCGCCGAGGCCCACGAACAAGGATATGTCGAAACCCTGTTCGGTCGTCGTCTCTACTTAAATGATATTAACGCCCGTAACGCCCAGCGCCGTCAATATGCTGAGCGAGCCGCCATCAATGCCCCCATGCAGGGTACTGCTGCGGATATCATCAA
>JAJRWO010000207.1 GCA_024276775.1 Gammaproteobacteria bacterium
ACACCCATTGCCAATGCTTTGGCCTGGCCTGAACGAATAGATGCAGGTGTTAATAAACTTGATTTGTTTGATGTTGCCCGGCTTGATTTTGAGGCACCTGACGTTGATCGCTTTCCATGTTTACGACTTGCCTATGAAGCGATGCAACAAGGTGGTACGGCCTCTGCAATTTTAAACGCAGCCAACGAGATTGCGGTGGATGCCTTCTTGGATAGGCGTTTAAAATTTACCGCAATTGCTTCAGTGGTGGAAAAAACCATGCGGACCGTGTCGTCGGTGGGTGTGACAAGTCTGGAACAGGTTCTGGCCGCTGATGCTGAGGCAAGAAATGTTGCCCGGGCGTTGGTATAATCAATAAATTAGTAGAGTCGTATGATCACAGTATTATCTTCAATTTTTTTCTTCATTCTTGCGCTTGGTATATTAATTACCGTACACGAGTTCGGTCATTACTGGGTGGCACGCAAGCTCGGTATCAAGGTGCTGTGTTTTTCAGTTGGCTTCGGTAAACCGTTGTGGTCGAAAACTGCGGGGGCGGATAATACTGAATATGTGCTGGCTGCGATTCCTCTGGGTGGTTATGTGCGTATGCTTGATGAGCGCGAAGGTGAAGTACCTGAAGAAGAAGTTCATCGAGCCTTTAATCGTCAATCATTGACCAAAAGGACGGCAGTTGTTATTGCCGGGCCATTATTCAATTTTATCCTGGCGATTGCAGCATACTGGTTAATCTTTGTTATTGGTGTCACGGGGATGAAACCGATTGTTGGCCAGGTGACCCCAAACTCGATTGCCGCAGTGGCCGGGTTTGAGCAAGGCGAACATATTATTGCCATTGGCAACAAGGCAACGCCAACCTGGGAAGCTGTGGTTGTTTCTATGCTTGATGATGCGATTGGTTCTGGTGAAGTGGTGATCAAGGTTGAATCGCCAGATAGCACCCGCCCGCTTCAACGAGTGGTTCATTTCGATCGTATTCCCGAGGATCTCAATCGTGGTGGCCTGCTCAACTATATTGGCCTTAGGCCATACCGGCCGATGATTCCTGCCATTATTGGCCATCTGGCACCGAATGGTGCGGCAGATCGCGCCGGTGTGGAAGTGGGTGATAAGTTCGTTGCTGTTGATGGTGAAGCGATTGAAGGCTGGGAACAGTTGGTTGATTATATTCGTGCCAGGCCGGACCAATCGATTAATATTGAGGTTGAACGCGCTTCTGAGGTGCTTGAGTTTTCCATTACGCCTGTCCGGGTTGAAGGTGATATCGGTAAAATTGGTGCTGGCGTGCGGATGCCAGAAATGCCGGAAGAGCTGAAGTCTGAGATAAAATATGGGCCAGTGGTTGCTTTGCTCAACGCGGCAAATAAAACCTGGGACATGTCTTACCTAACGTTACGTATGCTGGGTAAAATGGTGACGGGTGATATTTCACTTTCGAATCTCAGTGGTCCCATTAGCATTGCCCGTTATGCCGGCTATTCGGCCAGCATTGGTTTTGTTTCCTTTTTGACTTTTCTTGCTATCGTCAGTATTAGTCTTGGTGTTTTAAATCTGCTGCCAATACCAATGCTGGATGGTGGTCATTTATTGTATTACCTGGTTGAATTATTTAAAGGTAGTCCGGTGTCAGAGAACACCCAGTTAATGGGACAGAAGCTGGGGATTGCTATCTTATTGGCAATGATGATAATTGCCTTCTATAACGATATTTTGCGTTTCTTTATTTATTAAATTGATTATTTGTATGAGACGACTATTGTTAAAAATGTGTTTGTTATCTACCGTCCTGTGGGCAGGTGTTGTTAATGCTGTTGAAAGTTGTACAGTATCTGATATCCGTGTGCAGGGCTTACAACGAATTACTGAAGGCACTGTCTTTAACTATATGCCAATAGAAATCGGTGATGAATTGAATGATGCCAGGTCGGGCAAAATAATTTCAACGCTGTATAAAACAGGGTTTTTTAAAGATATTGAACTGTTGCGTGACGGTAATGCCCTGATTGTGAATGTTCTTGAGCGTCCATCAATTGCTTCGATCAGCATTTCGGGTAATAGTGAAATAAGCAGTGAAGATCTTGAAACAGGTATGCAGAATGCGGGGCTTGCCAAAGGGCGAATTCTGGATGTTTCTTTGCTCGATCGTATTGAACTGGATTTACACCAGCAATATGTCATTCGTGGTTTTTATGCGGTTGAAATTGAGACAGAGGTAGTGGCAACGGGTGAAAATCAGGTTGATGTGAATATT
This sequence comes from Gammaproteobacteria bacterium, assembly GCA_024276775.1. Classification (GTDB taxonomy): domain Bacteria; phylum Pseudomonadota; class Gammaproteobacteria; order Tenderiales; family Tenderiaceae; genus Tenderia. The sequence goes on from JAJRWO010000207.1 coordinate 2,252, forward strand.
AATATTCAGGAGGGCGAGGTCGCCTTGATTCGACAGATTAATATCATTGGTGCGAGTCATTTTGATGAAGATGATTTGTTGGATGAGTTTGAATTAGGCATTCCAGCCTTCTATTCAATCTTTAGCAGCCGTGACCAATACTCAAAGCAAAAATTGGCGGCGGACATTGAAACGCTGAAGTCATTTTATCTTGATCGTGGTTATATAAATTTCAATGTTGTATCTACACAGGTTTCTATCACGGCAGAGAAAAAATCGGTCTTTATTACGCTCAATATTGATGAGGGTGAACAGTTTTCGATTGGTTCTATTGAACTTGCCGGTGATTTAATTATTCCAGAGGCTGAGCATAAGGCGCTGATAAGTGTTGAGCCGGGCGATATTTTTTCGCGTCGCAAAGTAAATGCGATTAGCAATGCCATCGGTGACCGTCTTGGCAATGAGGGTTATGCCTTTGCAAATATTAATGCTATCCCTGAGATTGACGTGGAAAGTAAACAGGTCAGTCTGGTCTATTTTGTCGACCCGGGTAAACGTGTTTATGTCCGCCGAATTAACATTAGCGGTAATGAAAAAACGGATGACGAAGTGATTCGGCGTGAGTTTCGTCAGATGGAAGGGGCGTGGTTATCGACAACCAAGCTAAACCGTTCTCAAGTGCGTGTTCAACGTTTAGGCTATCTGGATCAAGTAACGCTTGAAACCCCTTTAGTGCCAGGGACAACTGATCAGGTGGATGTCAATATGTCAGTGAGTGAACGACCATCAGGCAGCTTGATGCTGGGTGTAGGTTACTCCGGTGGTGATGGTATATTGTTGAATACCAGCGTTAGCCAGGATAATTTTCTTGGTTCGGGTGAGCGGATTAGTGCTGAAATCAATACCAGCCAGGCCAATAAAGTTTACAGCTTTTCTCATACTAATCCTTATTACACTTTGGACGGAGTGAGCCGGAGTATAAGGCTATCGTACCGCCAGACGAATGCTGCCAGGTTAAACCTGGCCAACTATATCGCTGATGTTTGGGGGGGGACGATTACATTTGGTATTCCAATGTCAGAATATGACACCGTTAGGATCGGTGTTGGCTATGATAATACAGTGATTATAACGACTCCGGAAACACCACAGTCGTATCTTGATTTTTTAGAAAAGAACACAGATGCCTTTGATGTGTTTAAACTGAGCTTAAGTTGGAATCACGACACTCGTGACAGGACTGTTTTTGCCACAAAAGGTTTTGTACAAACCTTATCGACAGATATTGCCTTTCCTAATAGTAAACTGAATTTCTATAAGGTCGCTTCACGCAGTCGCTGGTTTTATCCGTTGACTAAAAAAGTGACGACCTCTATCGAGGCTGAAGTCAATTATGGTGATAGCTATGGTGAGACGACAGAGCTCCCCTTTTTTGAACGATTTTATGCAGGTGGTGCTCAGTCGGTGCGGGGTTATCGTTCCAGTACCCTGGGGCCGAGAGAGAATGGTAGGGCTTTGGGGGGCGATTTTCGTGTAGTTGGCACGGCAGAACTGATCTTTATGCCGCCGTTTACAGAAGAGAGTAGCACCGTCAGAATGAGTTTATTTTGGGATGTGGGTAATGTCTTTGATGATATTAGTTACTACAATAGCGCTGAGCTAAGGCAGTCAGTCGGGATGTAATTAATTTGGCTATCGCCCATTGGGCCGTTATCATTCAGTCTGTCTAACCCTTTGAACGACAAACCGGGTGACAGAACTGAAACATTTCAGTTTACGCTGGGAAGTTTCTTTTAATTGCAGAGGAAGTTGTTTTGAATAAAATATTTGCAAGTTTACTTGTGGCAGGTGTCTTGATGATGCCGATGGGTGCAAATGCAGAAGATACCAAGATTGGTTTTGTAAATGGTACGCGGCTGGTTGAAGAATCACCTCAGGCAAAAGCGGCTGCAGACCGCATCAAGAAAGAGTTTGAACCTCGTCAGCAGGAAATTTTACAAGCACAGCAACAGTTGCATGAACGTGAAGATCTTTTTTTGAAAGAGAACCCGTTTATGAGTGCCGCAGAAAAGCAGAAAAAACAGCGTGAGATTATATCCGCTCAACGCGAGCTGAAATTGAAGGACACCGAGTTGCGTGAGGATTTTACCATCCGTCGTAACCAGGAAATGACAAAGGTTTGGGAAGTACTACGAGAAGCGATTCAAACGTATGCCAAGGATCAGGGGTTTGACTTGATTTTGTTTGAAGGTGTGTCTTATGCCAGCCCTAAGGTTGAAGTGACCGATGCTGTATTAAACAGTCTCAAATAGTTTTGGGTTAACGACAGTGATGAGCCTGGGTGAATTAGCTGGCCAGCTTGATGCCGAGCTTGTTGGTGATGCGTCATGTAGTATTACGGCTGTCGCCACTCTGCAATCGGCTGGCCCTGGGCAGATCAGCTTTCTGGCGAATAGCCGTTACCGTTGTTATTTGGCTTCAACCGAGGCCAGTGCCGTTATTCTTCGCGCCGAAGATCGTGATACGTATTTAGGAAATGCTTTGGTTTCAAGCAACCCCTACCTCACTTATGCGCGTGCTGCAACCGTATTAAGCCCCGCCGCCAGATCTGTAACGGGTATTCATCCCAGCGCTGTGATTGAAGCGACCGCAACGATTGATCCTAGTGCTGCCATTGCGGCGAATTGTTATATCGCCGCTGATGCCAGTATTGAGCCTGGTGTGCAGATTGGGCCAGGTTGTGTGATTGGTAAAGGTGTTTGCATTGCTGCAGATAGTCGCTTGGCAGCCAATATCTCTATCGCTGATGGGGTTGAAATTGGGCAACGGGTACTAATTCATCCGGGGGTAGTGATTGGCAGTGATGGCTTTGGGTTCGCCTCTGATCAGGGGCAATGGTTCAAGGTGCCGCAGCTTGGAAGTGTTATTATTGGCGACGATGTTGAAATTGGGGCTAACACGACTATTGATCGGGGTGCACTAGAGAATACGGTGATTGAAGAGGGTGTTAAGCTCGATAATCAGTTGCAGATTGCCCATAATGTTCATATTGGTGCCCATACGGCAATTGCCGGGGCAACGGCAATTGCCGGCAGTACCACCATTGGCAAGCGTTGTCAGATTGGTGGTGCGGTGGGTATCGTTGGTCACTTGACTGTTGCGGATGATGTACACATCACAGCAATGAGTTTGGTGACGGGTAATATCAAACAATCGGGTGTGTATTCGTCCGGTACGCCATTGGCAGGTAATCGGGAGTGGCGTAAAAATGCGGCCCGTTTTGGCCAGTTAGATAGCATGGCACGGCGTTTAAAGGCTTTGGAAATACAGCTTAAAAAAAAGTAACTTTACTGAGAATAGTTTATGTCTGAAGTTGTCAATACCTTGAATTCAATGGATATTAATGATGTGCTTGAGCACTTGCCGCATCGTTATCCTTTCCTGCTGGTCGATCGGGTTACAGACTACAAAGTAGGCGAGTATCTATATGGTTTCAAAAATGTCTCTTATAACGAGCCTTTTTTTACAGGTCACTTTCCTCTGCGTCCAGTAATGCCGGGAGTATTGATCCTTGAAGCACTGGCTCAGGTAACGGGTATTCTGGCCTATAAAAGCACGGCGACAACCCCCACAGATGAATCACTCTATTATCTTGTTGGTATAGACAAGGCGCGTTTTAAACAACTGGTTGTGCCGGGTGATCAATTACAGCTTGAGGTCAAGGTGATTAAAACGATGCAAGGTATCTGGAAGTTTGATGGCAAGGCCAGTGTTGATGGCAAAGTGGTTTGTTCAGCAGAGCTGATGTGTGCAGAGAGGGACGTGTAGGTGTGATTCACCCCCACGCAGTTGTGGATCCCAGCGCCAAGATAGCGGATGGTGTCACTATTGGCCCATTTTCTGTTATTGGTGTGGATGTTGAAATTGGTGCGGATAGCTGGATTGGTCCACATGTTGTTATTAATGGTCCTTGTCGTATTGGCAAAGAAAATAAAATTTTTCAGTTTTCTTCTATTGGTGAAGCGCCACAGGACAAAAAATATCACGGTGAGCCAACCATGCTTGAGATTGGTGATCGGAATGTTATTCGTGAGTATTGCACCTTTAATCGCGGCACTTCGCAGGATCTGGGTTATACCCGTATGGGCAGCGACAACTGGGTTATGGCCTATGTCCATATTGCTCATGATTGTGTGGTCGGTGATAACACAATTTTTGCCAATAACGCCACGTTGGCGGGGCATGTTTATGTCGAAGACTTTGCTATTATTGGCGGTGCCAGTCTGATTCACCAGTTTTGTACCATCGGTGCCCATGGTTTTGTGGGCATGGGCAGTCATATTTCCAAAGATGTGCCGCCGTTTTTGATGGTCTCAGGCCAACCGGCGGCACCACATGGTTTGAATATTGAGGGACTGCGCCGCCGTGGCTTCAGTCCTGAGGCAATCAAGGCCTTGCGTCAGGCCTATAAAATTGTCTACCGTTCCAGCCTTACCGTTGGCAGTGCTTTGGAGCAGTTGCAAGAATTGAAACAGGAGTTTGTAGATGTTGCGCGTTTTGCCGAGTTTGTGGCTAAATCTGAGCGTGGTATCGTTCGGTAATTTTCAGTGATACCTGGATTCCCTGTCACTCTGCCGAGTTTGGGGTATTTTTTTGTCTTTTCAGGTTGCTAAAAAATATATGAGAATAGGGATTGTTGCTGGTGAAGCCTCCGGCGATTTGCTGGCGTCTGGTTTGATCCGAGCGATCAAGGCCAAGCATCCCGATGCGGTGTTTGAAGGCATTGCCGGGCCGGCCATGGTCGAGGCCGGTTGCCAGGCAATTTACCCCGCTGAAAAACTGGCGGTAATGGGCTTGGCTGAAGTGCTGTCGCATTACCGTGAGTTGAAGGGCATACAGAATGCCATCGTCAAATATTTTTTAGATAACCCTCCAGATGTATTTATTGGTGTGGATGCGCCTGATTTTAATCTCACTGTTGAGCGAAAACTGAAACGGCGGGGTGTCAAGACGGTGCACTATGTCAGTCCCTCAGTCTGGGCCTGGCGTCAGTATAGAGTTAAAAAAATAGGTCGTTGTGTGGATTTAATGCTGACCCTGTTTCCATTTGAGGCAGATTTTTATCATCAACATGATGTGGCGGTGGCGTTTGTTGGCCACCCATTGGCCGAGATGATTCCAATGCGGCCGGATATGCTGGCAGCACGACAAGCGTTGGATTTGCCAGAAAATAAACAACTGGTTGCCATCCTGCCGGGCAGTCGCATGTCTGAGGCTAAAATGTTAGCGCAACTGATGCTTGAGGCTGCAGTGGTCATCAGCCAGCAGCAACCTGGCGTAGAATTTGTTATTCCGCTGGCCACGCTGGCAATACGTGAACATGTTGAGGTTGTGCTTGCCGGTATGCAAAAAAAGCCGGTGTTACATCTATTTGATGGCCGTTCCCGCGAGGTAATGGCCGCCGTTGATGTGATCATACTGGCATCAGGAACGGCGGCATTGGAAGCGATGTTATTCAAACGTCCCATGGTGGTGACATACAAGCTTTCACCACTAACTTACGCCATTGTAAAACGCCTGCTTAAAACCGAGTTTGTCTCGCTGCCAAATATTCTGGCGGGCGGAGAGGTGGCGAAAGAGTTGATTCAGGATCAAGCGACCGTAGCCAATCTGGCACAGGAGACGCTCAGGTTATTGCAGGATGATGGTGCTGCTGATGCGGTTAGTGATCGTTTCAGAAAAATTCACCAGCAGCTAAAACAGGATGCCAGTGTCAAGGCAGCCGCTGCTATTTTGTCTCTGATTGAGGCAAATTAACGTTAACTATTTTCTAAAGACTAATTTTATGACCTATAAAACTCTTGCATTGATTGCTGTGCTTACCGTGTTAGCCGCTTGTGGCGTGGAAAGAAATCATCCTAAATATGATCAGTTACGTTACGAGCAAATGCAAAAGGCTAACTGCTCGGAGATTGCATCGGTATTGTCTGCCAAGGCGGTGATGGACGAGCCTGAAGACTATGATGTTGCCCTGAAACGTTGTGAGGATAATAAAGTTCTGAATTTTGAAGAATATAAGGTATTTGCTGATCATGGCCGTGAGACCGGTGTTTGGGATGTTTATGTGGTCTTTGCTGAAAAATTTTCTGATTAAGGATGTGAGTGTAAATACATGCAGGATTTAGGTTAAAGCGAACTAATGGACGTTAAACGCTTATCTTTGCGCGGCGTTATCACCTTGCTCATGTCTCTGATGAGCATGATTTTGGTTGTGACGGCGTGGGATATTTATCGTGAATCAGCGTTGAAAAGTCAGCAGCAATTACTTCAAGAGGCGCTTGAGCGAGAGGTCAAGCGCAGTCTCAAACAGTTGCAGCAGAATATCCAGGCCATGGCCACTGGCATCCAACAATCGGCTGACTTCAGGCAAGCACTTACCGATGAAAATTTTGTCGCCCAGGCAATGCTGCTGGATGAACAGTTTCGCCCCCCGTCTGTTGCTTCGGCTGAGATCAATTTAATTCAGTTATATGCCTATTCTAAAGATTTTGAAGTGCTGAGCTGGTCAAAAAATGGCCCGTTTGCCAAGGCTGAATCAGGCGTTATTTGCCAAGGCATGGTGGATTCAGCCAAGCGGCGTCAAGGCGTGGAACAATTGAAGCCACTTGCTGGTTTGTGTCAGTGGCGGGGACAAAGTTTTTTGTCGGTGATTGTTCCTGTGGCTGGCATTCGGCATCAAGGTTATTTGCAGCTTATTGCGAACCCTATATCGAATCTTGCCAAAATGGACGCTTTTCTGAAAATGCCGATCAGGATCAACCTTGTCAGTGGTGGTATGGCGTATCGTTCACAGAACTGGCGGGTAGGTGATGAAGGCAAGGATTACGTCTCCGCACATTATAGGCTCAAAAGTGATATCGGAGAGCCGTTGGCAGAAATTATTTTGCAACGTGAGTTAAGCCAGTTCAATCAAAACCTGGTGACGAGTCGAAATTATCTGATATTGTTTGCCGGTATTGTGACATTGATTATGTTAGGGCTGATGTTATGGTTTTTGCACCTGTCAACAGTGAGGCCTATTAGGAATATAATCAGTCAGTTAAACAGGGCAGGTAATGAACGGTATCAGCTTAGCCAGCCCGTGAGTCTGAGTGGTAACGCCGAGTTGCGTGAGTTAGTGCAGATATTTAACAAGAGGAGTCAAAAACTAGATAAGGTCTATGATGAATATGAAACGCTGGCCTTTACTGATCAGCTGACCCGCTTGCCTAACCGAGTACTTTTTCTTGATCGGCTGTCACAAATTATTCTGTTGAGTCAACGAAAGGGGGAAAAAATTGCCGTCATGCTGCTGGACTTGGACGGTTTTAAGGAAGTCAATGACAGCTTGGGGCATCATGTTGGTGACGAACTGCTGAAAAATACTGCGGTACGATTACAACGGATTATTCGTGCCTCATCAACGATTGCAAGGGTGGCGAATAATAAAGCTGTTTCGAGGTCAGAAATGGTCACGCCTGGTCTGGAAGAGAGTACCATTGCCCGTCTTGGCGGTGATAAATTTGCGATTCTTTTGCCCAATCTTTCCGGGATTGAAGGGGCAATCACTGTTGCCAAACGTGTGACCGAAATGCTGGAAGAACCAGTGGAAATAGAGGGTAACAAGATTGTTGTTGCCGGCACACTGGGTGTTTCGATGTTTCCAGAGCATGGTGAAAATGGTGAATCTTTATTGCGCCGTGCTGATATGGCACTGTATGTCGCTAAGCATCTGCAAAGTAATTTTTCCATTTATGATCCTGTTTATGATACCAATGGTATTAAACAGTTGGCTCTTAAGGCAGAGTTGCGCAGTGCCATAGAAGAAGGCCAGATGGTGTTGTTCTATCAGCCTAAACTGGACCTGGCGCGCAATTGTGTCAGCTCGGTTGAGGCATTGATACGCTGGCAGCATCCCGAGCGTGGCATGATTCCGCCGGATCAGTTTATTCAACTGTCAGAGCAAAGAGGTTTGATGGGGCCGATGATTGAATGGGCTATCCAGCGTGCCTTGCAGCAATACAAAGAGTGGCAGCAGCAGGGGGTGTTTTTACAAATCGCAATCAACCTTTCGTCGCGGGTCTTATATGATCTTAGCCTGCCGAAAAAAATAGAGAAGTACCTGGTTGACTTACAGCTGCCAGCATCTGCATTGAGCCTGGAAATCACAGAAGAAGCCACTATGCTTGATCCTGAGCGAGCCGTGATTATTCTGAATAATCTTAGGGAAATCGGGCTGTCGTTATCCATTGATAACTTTGGCACTGGCCATTCGTCACTCAGTTATCTAAAGCGCCTGCCGGTGGATGAAATCAAGATCGCTCGCTCGTTTATTACGGAGATGGAAGACTCTGATAATGATGCCAAGATTGTGCATGCGACTATCGATTTGTCTCACAAGCTTGGTTTAAAGATTGTCGCCGAAGGGGTGGAAACGGAAGTCACTTTGAATATATTGAAGGATCTCAATTGCGACTATGCCCAGGGAGATTATCTGAGTCGGCCAGTGCCAGCAGATAAACTCATTGAATGGCTAAGTGAATCAGATTATCGCTGTAAACCTTAAGCAAAATCATCCAGGAGTAATAAAATGACAATTTTGATTGCGGGTGTTGATGAGGTAGGGCGAGGCCCTTTGGTAGGTCCAGTTGTCACCGCTGCGGTGATTCTTGACCCGAATAACCCCATTGAGGGTCTAATGGATTCCAAAGCCCTGAGCGAGAAAAAACGCGAATTACTGGAGCCTAAAATAAAAGCCAAGGCTTTGGCCTGGGCCATTGGTCGTTGTGAAGTGGAAGAAATTGATCATCATAATATTCTTCAGGCCACCATGATTGCGATGCAGCGTGCCGTTGCAGCTTTAAAAATAAGGCCAGCCAAGGTACTGGTGGATGGTAATCGCAGTCCTGACTTTGCTATTCCTGCTGAGGCCATCGTGAAGGGTGACCAGAGTGAGCCGGCAATCTGTGCCGCGTCTATTTTAGCCAAGGTCTGCCGTGACCGTGAAATGGTCGAAATGGACAGTATTTATCCCGGTTATGGTCTGGCCAAGCACAAGGGTTATCCGACCAAACAGCACATCGAAGCACTTCAAAAACAAGGTGTGACGGAGATTCACCGGCGCAGCTTCGCACCCGTGCGTAAATTATTATAAACAACAAGTTATGACTTAAATGTAAAGTTAATTATTTTATCTGATGGGCTATCGCCAGCCCGGCCTGATCACGCTACAATTGCCCCATGCCTGCACCTGCTTTTATCCACCTTCGAACGCATAGTGAATATTCCCTGGTCAATGGGATTGTGCGCATTAAACCGCTGATCAAGGCGGTAAAAGAGGCCGCCATGCCAGCGGTGGCGTTGACCGACCAATGCAATATGTTTGCCCTGATAAAGTTTTATCGTGCCGCCATGGCCGGGGGTATCAAACCGATTATAGGTGTAGATCTGTGGCTGTATGAAGATGAAAGCCATGCTCAGTTGAGTCGGCTGGTGTTGTTGTGTCAGACCCACGAGGGTTATCTCAACCTCAGTCGTTTGATTACCCGTGGCTATCGTGACGGCCAACATCGTGGTTTTGCCACCATTGAGCGCAGCTGGCTAGTGGGCAATACCAATGGCCTGATAGCACTTTCAGGTGGGCGAGATTCGGATATTGGCCAGCAACTCATCGCTGGGCGTCCTCAACAAGCGGAAAGTCTATTGGCCGACTGGCAACACCTGTTTCCGGATCGTTACTACCTTGAGTTGCAGCGTACCGGGCGTTAAAACGAAGAGCTTTATATTCAGCAGGCGGTCGCATTGGCGGCAAAGGCTGATGTGCCAGTGGTTGCCAGCAACGATGTTCATTTTCTCAAGGCTGAAGACTTTGACGCCCATGAGGTGCGTGTCTGTATCCATGACGGCCGTACCCTGGAAGATAAGCGCCGCCCCAAGAATTATTCAAACCAGCAATACCTGCGCAGCCCGGAAGAGATGGTGGCGCTGTTTTCTGATATCCCCGAGGCCTTGCAAAACACGGTTGAAATTGCCCGTCGCTGTAACCTTGAACTCACCTTGGGCAAGTATGTGTTGCCGGACTTTCCCATTCCGGATGGCATGACCGAAGATGAATATTTTCGCCATCGCTCTGCTGAAGGCCTGAAAGACAGACTACAGCGATTGTTTGATCCCGCCGCCGCTGATTTTGAGGCGACGTCCAAGCCCTACTGGCAGCGACTGCAGGTTGAGCTGGACGTTATTCTCGGCATGGGTTTTCCCGGTTACTTCCTGATCGTTTCTGATTTTATTGAGTGGGCCAAAAAAAATGATATTCCGGTAGGGCCGGGGCGTGGCTCCGGTGCGGGTTCTCTGGTGGCCTATGCACTCCTGATAACTGATTTAGATCCATTGGCTTACGACCTTCTTTTCGAGCGTTTTCTTAATCCTGAACGTGTCTCCATGCCCGATTTTGATATTGATTTTTGCATGGATAGACGCGACGAAGTTATTGAGTACGTGGTGAAAACCTATGGTCGTGACCAGGTATCGCAGATCATCACCTACGGCTCCATGGCAGCCAAGGCGGTGGTGCGCGATGTGGGTCGCGTTTACGCGCATCCCTACGGCATGGTTGATCGCATTGCCAAGTTGATTCCGTTTGAGATTGGCATGACCCTGACCAAAGCGCTGCAACAAGAAGAGCAGCTACAGGAACTCTACGGCAAGGATGAAGAGGTTAAACGCTTGCTTGACATGTGTTTGTCACTGGAGGGTTTGTCGCGTAATGCTGGCAAGCACGCCGGGGGCGTGATCATTGCCCCCACCGCACTGACCGACTTCTGTCCGCTATATTGTGAGCCAGGCGGAGCCAATGCAGTGACCCAGCTGGATAAGGACGATTCAGAGGCGGTGGGGCTGGTTAAGTTTGATTTTCTTGGCCTGCGTACCTTGACCATTATTGATTGGGCTGTGAAAGCAGTCAACGCCATACGTAAGAAGTCAGGTGAAGAACCCCTGGATATCTCATTGATTCCATTGGATGATGAGGCCAGTTTTCGCTTATTGAAAAGCGGTGAAACCACGGCTGTATTCCAGTTGGAATCGCGAGGCATGAAAGACTTGATCAAACGCCTGCAACCGGATGACTTTGAAGATATTATCGCTTTGGTGGCATTGTTCCGTCCTGGCCCGCTGGAGTCGGGCATGGTTGACGACTTTATTAATCGTAAACAAGGTCGAGCCAAGGTCGAGTATCCGTTCCCTGAGACGGAAGAAATACTCAGTCCCACTTATGGCGTTATTGTCTACCAGGAACAGGTGATGCAAATCTCCCAGGTGATTGGTGGCTACTCGCTGGGGGGCGCTGACCTGTTGCGCCGTGCCATGGGTAAAAAGAAGGCCGAAGAGATGGCCAAGCAACGTTTGACCTTCATGCAAGGTGCCGAGAAGAGCGGCTTTGATACACAAAAAGCCGGTGCGTTGTTTGATTTGATGGAGAAGTTTGCCGGCTACGGCTTTAACAAGTCTCACTCGGCCGCCTATGCCCTGGTTTCTTATCAGACCATGTGGCTTAAGGCCCATTACCCGGCGGCCTTTATGGCAGCGGTTATGTCGGCAGATATGGATAACACCGACAAGGTCGTCATCCTGGTTGAAGAGGTACGTACCATGGGCCTGACACTGAAGACGCCTGATATCAACAGTTGCATGCCTAATTTTACCGTCAATGATGAAGGGGTGGTTCTGTATGGTTTGGGCGCTATCAAGGGCGTGGGTGTGGCAGCGCTTGAAACGGTGGTTGAAGAGCGGCAGCGCAATGGCAGGTTTGCCGATCTGTTTGATTTTTGTCGCCGTATCGATCTGCGCAAGGTGAACCGGCGTCTGCTCGATGCCATGATCCGCGCAGGGGCATTGGATCAACTGGGACCTAATCGCGCCACTCTGATGGCTTCACTGCCCACCGCTATTCAAAGCGCCGAACAATTTCACCAGAACCAGAATGCCGGTGTCTCTGATATGTTTGGCTTTGATGCGCCACAGCAAGAGAGCCAGCAAGTCGATTATCAGCACGAAAAAGAGTGGTCAGACAAAATTCGCTTACAGGGTGAAAAAGAGACGCTCGGTTTGTACCTGACTGGGCATCCCATTGACCGTTATGAACGGGAACTGGAAAATTTTGTCAGTTGTCGTATCGCCAATCTCAACCCTGAGCGAAAACAAAGCGTCGTTATCGCCGGGCTAGTGGTAGCGGTTCGAACCATGAATACCAAACGCGGCGACAAGATTGCCTTTGTCACCCTGGATGATCGTACAGGGCGGGTTGAGACAGCGCTGTTTGCCGAGGGTTATCAAAAATATCGTGACCTGATTGTCAAGGATAAGGTGCTGGTGGTGGAGGGGACCGCCGGTATCGACAATTATTCAGGCAACTTCCGCATGAGCAGTGATCATGTTTATGATTTTGATCAGGCACGTGAGCGTTTTGCCAAACGGCTGGAGATTAATATCGACATCGAGCAGGTCGCCAGCGACTTTGTTGCCTCACTGGGTTCTATCCTCAAACCCTTTAACGAGGGCGGCTGTCCTGTCTGGCTCAACTATGTTGGCCCGAATGCCAAGGCCAAACTGGCCTTGGGCAGTGAGTGGCAGGTACGTCCTACCGACGAGCTGTTGTTACGGCTGCAAGACCTGGCGGGGCATGACAAGGTTGATATCATTTATTCTTGACCCTGTTTTGGCCTGGTTTCCCCGCAGCCAACAAAACTGTAGAATATGCCCTAACGGGCTGTTGAAAAAGCCCATATGGCACGATACAGCGTTAAGATTCGGCTCAAAATGCGCATTAATTTCTCATAAAGCGCGTTTTTTAGCCCAATTTTGCCTTGTCTCACACTCACCTGCGAGCCTTTCAACAACCTGCGGACAACCACAATGACTTTCGATAGGTATTTATGCGCTTCTTAGACTTTGAACAACCGATTGCTGAGCTTGAGGCCAAAATTGAAGAGCTGCGTAACGTCAGCAGTGACACTGAACTGAATATATCTGATGAAATTGGCCGTCTTGAGGGTAAGTGTATTGCGCTGATTGACCAGGTTTTTTCCAAGCTTGATTCCTGGCAGGTCTCGCAGTTGGCGCGTCATCCCTCGCGCCCCTACACACTGGATTACATTGAGCATATCTTCACTGATTTTGAAGAACTGCATGGCGACAGGGCCTATGCTGATGATGCTGCCATTGTTGGCGGTATTGCCCGTCTTGAGGGTAAACCCGTGATGGTCATTGGCCAGCAAAAAGGTCGTGACACCAAGGAAAAGGTTAAGCGTAACTTTGGCATGCCACGCCCGGAAGGCTATCGCAAGGCATTGCGCTTGATGAAAATGGCCGAACGCTTCAAGATGCCTATCCTGACCTTTATCGATACTCCGGGGGCATACCCTGGTGTCGGTGCTGAAGAGCGTGGCCAGAGCGAGGCCATTGCCCGCAATCTGTTGGTCATGTCTGAACTGGAAACGCCGATTATTTGTACCATCATCGGGGAAGGTGGCTCCGGGGGGGCGCTGGCGATTGGGGTGGGCGATCGTACGATGATGTTGCAATATTCAATCTATTCGGTGATTTCGCCTGAAGGCTGTGCTTCTATTTTATGGAAGAGTGCCGATAAAGCCGCTGATGCTGCCGAGGCCTTGGGCTTAACGTCAGAACGTTTGTATGAACTTGGCTTGATTGACCGGGTTATCCAGGAACCACGCGGTGCCGCGCACCGTGATCCTGTTCTGATGTCCGCGCAGATAAAACATGCGATTCTGGAGGAGTTGGATTTGTTGCAGACCCTGGATACAGACACCCTGCTGCAACGTCGTTACAAACGCCTGATGAGCTTTGGTCGTTTTAACGAAGCCGATTAAAAAAATCAGCTACTGGTGCATAAGCCCAAATATACCGGCCTGACTACGGAAGCATTGCATCAAGCAATGCCTTTTTTATCGGCAACCACGACTGTTTGGGTGGCCTACAGTGGTGGCTGTGACTCTCATGTATTGTTGCATCTGCTAGCACAGCTACGGCAAACACACACCTTCAGGCTGAAGGCCGTCTATGTCAATCATGGACTTAGCCCCAATGCTGTCGCCTGGGGCGAACATTGCCAACAAGTCTGTGTTGATTTGAATATAGCGCTTGTTCGCTTAAACG
>JAJRWO010000208.1 GCA_024276775.1 Gammaproteobacteria bacterium
AATTCGATTTCAACCTTCTGGAAAGTGAGCGAGCAATATTTGATTGGTCAAGTAAACAGACTTACATTGCACTAGCTAATATGATGACATCTGCGGCTATGATAGGTGTCGATAGTTGCCCTATTGAGGGTTATAAAGCCAATGAAATGGAAAGTCTTATGACCAATGATTTTGGTATAGATTGCACTGAGTTTGGTGTGACCTGTATGGTGGCTTTTGGTTATAGAGTGGATGAGCAGAAAATCAAAACCCGTCAAGGTATCGATGACATTGTTCAGTGGTTTCCTACCACATCATCCAGCCATAAATAGCGGTTATTGCAAGAGTATAGGCCGCAAGAATGAAGACATTGATCGGGTTTCCAGACAGTTTAGGTGTTTTTATCTGTGACACATTCAAGGCAGCCAGTCCGACCACGCTGGCATAGACAATGATGGAAAAAGCACCGTGACTAAACAGCCCCTCAAACAGAAATATGAACACAAGTATTATGTTGTTGTTATCAAGCGCCAGCCCCGTATATTTGGTGCCTCCAGCAAGCCCGAAGGTAGAAAAATAACTGAGTCGTAGCGCACTAGTGGCCAGTATCAGAAACGCACCCAGCAGATAGGCAATCTCGAAATTTCCATAACTTAAAAGCAGAATGGCAGGCGTGACACCATAGCTAACAATGTCTATTAACACATCAAGTTGGCCGCCAAAAATACGGTCATCACCGGTACGCCCTTTCATTTTACGTGCAATAAGGCCGTCTGCCCAGTCAAAAGCAACCGCCCATATCATTCCAATCATTGCGGCAGCGTAAAGCCCAGAAACACTGAAGTAGATCGCCAGAAGGGTACAAGCCAATCCCAATAGCGAGCAAATATTAGGCAAATCTTTGGCGTAGGAAAGAATGGATTTAGGTTGTAACTCTTGAGAATCAGCGTTTTTCGTGGTCATGGGTATTCTCACATTAATTCAGGGGGATTACACTTAGACCTTGAATCTGCGAAAAAGTAGACCTGAAGGCGTGTTATACTAGCATGCTTAACTCAATCTTAGGTGGGAATAATGAATGCTTATATACACGGTAGGTACATGGGATCTATTGCATGTCGGTCACTTGGAATTACTCCAGCATTGTAAAACATTAGGCGATACAGTTGCCGTTGGCGTTGCTTCAGATGAAGTGGTCGCCAGTTATAAAAAAAATGCCCCTGTTGTTCCTCTTGAACAGCGGGTGAACATGCTAAAAGCTTTGCGCTGTGTTGACATTGTACGTCCCTACTATGAACTGGAATACACATCTGCCTGTAAAGAATTGGGTGTAGATATTTTTGTTATTGGAGAGGATTGGGGCAAGGAACCTCATAACCTTGAAGTAGAGTCTTTTTTGAAGGCAAGAGGCAAGTCCATCGTTCAGGTTACCTATCATCCTCTAACTTCATCTACAAAAATAAAAGAAAAAACCATAGCCCAGCTTCAATCAGCTGCATAAATTTTGCAAGCTGTTATATGGCAATGTGGTTCTGACGGTTTTTAATCATACGAATCAATGGCTTATAATTTTCATGCCCACTTGCTGGGTAAACCTCCCATTGGATAGAGGTACCTGAAATTGACTATTCAGCTGATTGATTCGCATTGTCATCTCGACCGTCTTGATCTAAACGCCGTTGGTGGTGACATGGATTATGTCATTGCTCAAGCGAAAGAGTTGGCTGTTGAGCAGATGCTCTGTGTTGGCATTAACCTCGAGTCTTGGCCTGATATGATGAAAATTGTTGAGGCTCATGACAATATTTATGCTTCAGTGGGTGTGCACCCCAATGAAGATGAAGGTGAAGATCCATCGGTAGATAAATTAGTTGAACTGGCCAGTCATCCCAAGGTGATTGCCATCGGTGAAACCGGTTTGGATTACTTTCGTAGCGAAGGTGATCTGGACTGGCAGCGTGATCGGTTTCGTCGCCATATCGCCGCCGCTAAACAGACAGGCAAACCGCTGATTATCCATAGCCGCGAAGCTCAACCGGACACCTTGAATATCATGGCAGAAGAGGGGGCGGATCAGACGGGTGGTATTATGCATTGTTTTGTGGATGACTGGGACAGTGCTCGTCGTGCCATTGAACTGAATTTTGTTATCTCGTTTTCGGGTATCGTCACTTTTAATTCGGCCAAGGAATTAAAACAGGTGGCCAAGCTTTGTCCGTTGGACAAGATGCTGGTAGAAACCGACTCACCTTATCTAACCCCAGTGCCGTTCCGAGGCAAAAGCAATCAACCGGCCTACACTCGTTATGTGGCTGAGCATATTGCCGAGTTGAAAGGACTTCGCCTGGAAGAGGTGGCGGCTGCCACTACGTCGAATTTTTATCGCCTGTTTCCGGGTTGTAAAAACTAGACAACGAATTTTTCGACGATGGCGACAGCCTTGTCCAGTTGCGTCTTAGGTGTGTAAAAGTGCGCTGAAAAACGAATTCCACCCCCGCGCAGAGCACAGAAAACAGCCTGTTTTTCCAGCGCTTGGAACAGGCCATCATTATCTTCGCAGCTAAAGTTAACAATACCACCATATCTTCCTGGTTCAGTCTTGGTGAGTAGCGTGACTCCGCTGATCTGCACTAAACATTCACTCAAATAACGGCTGTTTTCTAACACCCTTGCTTCAACTTCATCCATGCCCGTTTTCAATAACAGTTTTATGCCGGCGTTCAAGGCATGAATGGCCATCATGTTCGGGCTGCCACACTCGAATCGTCGTGATGTTTTTGCCACCTTCCAGGTCTTGACGGTGTAGTTGCCCAGCGGGTCAAC
>JAJRWO010000209.1 GCA_024276775.1 Gammaproteobacteria bacterium
AAACCCGGACCAGGTGTCTTGTGAATATCAATAACAGCACCAATGAGCATTGACTATGATCTTCAACGCTCGGTGTTTTCCAGGGCACAAGCAATGAATTAGAGTGTTTTTGTCATCTAAATTCTGCAAGTGCTCACCCTCGTATAGTACGCCAACAGTAGTATTGATTCCGCAGTCCTTTCAACGCATGTCCAGATACTCATGTTTTTCATTCAGGAACTCCCGGCGAAACCAATGTTTTGCACTCTGCGTTCCTAAGTGGGGTGGGGAGATTCCTGTTCATTATTAATTTTCACTAAAGCTTTTTAGCTATTTGCCGCTTTATGGATCAAACGGTATTTGTGATGCGGTCAAAGAATTTAAACATGAATGGTTTTTTGTGCTGCGGTGATCATTGAAGGGATGCTATGACTACGAATAATTCTGAAAAGCTTGCTGTCAAAGGGTTTTCAATTCCAACCAAGATAAATGTTGTCGTTGGGGTGATTTTTTTGATAGTCATTTTATCGGTTACTTTCTTTGTTTTTTCTCAGGGTAAAAAAAATGTTCTGGTGCAAGCTAAAGAGCGCACCCAGGATTTATCGACACTCTATTTTGACAGTCTCAATACCATGATGCTGACGGGCACGATGGATCAGCGGAAAATTCTTCGGGATAAAATGCTGCGTCGCCCTGGCATACTTGAAGCGCGTGTGATTCGCGGCGAGCCAGTTAAACAACAGTATGGGCCGGGCTTTGATTCGGAACAGCCGGTGGATGAGCTTGATTTACGGGCGCTGTCAGGTGAAGAAATCATCGATATTAAAGAGACGCCAGAAGGTCGGGTACTAACTGTTTTGACACCATTTAAGGCAACCACCAATACCCGTGGTGTGAATTGTTTGCAGTGCCATGATGTACCTAATGGTGCGGTTAACGGCGTGGTACGTGTTTCTTACTCTTTAGCAGAAATGGACGCTAATGTTGAGCGTGAAATGATGCTTGAGGCCACTGTCAACCTGGCGGCGCTGGCAATTGGTTTGTTGTTGATTAATTATTTTTTGCGCGGCTGGGTAAGCCGACCGTTGGTTAATTTGATGAATGTGGTGACTCGTCGTGCCTCAGGTGATGTGAATGTTCGCATCGATGTCATATCAGGCGATGAAATTGGCCAGGTCGGTGGGGCCTTTAACGAGATGGCTGATAATGTGAATGCCAGCACCCAGCGCGAACATGAAGCAGCGCAGCAGTTGCGACACAAGGTTGATGTATTGCTTGATGTGGTCAATAAAGCGGCAAAGGGGGACATGTCTGGTGAGGTTACCTTTAGTGGCGGTGATGCCATTGGTGAATTGGCAAGTGGTTTGAAGGGCATGATTGCCAATATTCATAAAATGATTGAAGAGCGCCATCGGGCGGTTGAAGACCTGAAAAATAAAGTGGATCATATTCTAGCGGCGGTGACCCAGGCGGCGAGTGGTGATTTGACCGGCAAGGTGGGTATCTCAGGTGATGATGCTGTGGCTCAGTTGGGACGTGGTGTTCAGTCGATGATAGACAATCTTAATATTGTGGTGGCTCAGGTACAGCGTTCAGGTATTCAAGTTACTTCTTCCGCGACCCAGATTGCGGCAACGTCGAAGGAGCAAGAGGCAACAGTGGCTGAACAGGCCGCGACTGTTAATCAGGTTGTGGCCACGACTACCGAAATTTCGGCGACGGCTAAAGAGCTGGTTCGGACGATGGATGAGGTAGCGACAGTGGCAGAAAGCACGGCTGGTGCCGCGGCAAGTGGGCAAGCCGGCCTGCAAAAAATGGAATCAACCATGCATCAGGTTGTTGAGGCTTCTTCATCGATTGCTGCCAAACTTGAAGTGCTGAATGAAAAAGCGAGCAATATTAATACGGTGGTGACAACAATCACCAAGGTTGCCGATCAGACTAATCTGCTATCACTGAATGCGGCTATTGAGGCAGAGAAAGCGGGTGAGTATGGTTTGGGGTTTTCGGTGGTAGCGACTGAAATTCGGCGTTTGGCTGACCAGACCGCAGTGGCAACCTGGGACATTGAACAAATGGTTAAAGAAATGCAGACAGCGGTAACCGCTGGCGTAATGAGCGTTGAACATTTTTCTGAAGAGGTACGCCGCAGTGTTAACGAGGTGAGTGTAATTAGTTCTGGTTTGACTGAAATTATCGATCAGGTGCAAGCGTTGACACCCCGTTTTGAAACAGTGCATGAGGGTATGCAGTTTCAATCTCAAGGGGCGGACCAGATTAAGACAGCGATTGTTCAGTTGAGCGAGTCTGCACAGCAGACAGTGGACTCACTCAGGCAGTCGCATTCTTCAATTGACCATCTCAACGAGGCTGCGCATATGTTGCAGGCAGGGGTGTCTAAATTCAAGGTCTCAACGCCAGACTCTTAGGCAGCGCCATTATGATGATGTTGCTGTTCAAGATTGATGGTGAACGCTATAGCTTGAGTGTTGCGGATGTCACAGAGCTTGTGCCTTATGTCTCGTTACAGAATTTGCCCAAAGCGCCAGGGTATATTGCTGGCCTAATGAATTATCGGGGTAATATTGTTCCGGTCGTTGATTTGTCAATCTTGATTTGTGGCCGACCGGTTAAACGTTTGATGAGTAGTCGGATTATTTTGATTCAACCTGTTAAAAAAGAAAGTCGGTTTGTGGGTTTGTTGGTAGAAAATGTGACTGAGACAATAAAGATTGATGAGGCAACATTCACCGATACGGGGGTTTTCTCAGAGGCTGGCGCTTTTGTTGATAAGATTGCAATGGATAGCAATGGCATGATTCAGGTTGTCAATGTTTCCAAGTTATTACCCGATGATGTAAAAAATATGTTGCAGGGGAAAATTTCCGGCAAGATATCAACTGAAGGTGACACTAATGTCGTTTGAGTCTGTTTTTCATGTTATCAATCATGAGATGGGTTTATCACCAGAAATAGTCGGGTTGGATATGGTAGAGCGAATTATCGAACGTCGAATGAAGGTTGTTGGTGAAAAATACATTAGTTCTTATTGTCGTCTGGTGAAAAATTCTGTCGATGAGAAACAGGCTCTGTTTAATGAAGTGTCTGTGCCTGAAACCTGGTTTTTTCGTGATCATGAGCCATTTAGAGTCCTTTCTACGTTTGTAAAAAAACTTGAACTGGCCGGCGACGGAGCACTCAATATTCTTAGTATTCCTTGCTCTACGGGTGAAGAGCCTTATTCCATTGCGATGGTTTTGAATGACGTTGGACTGACTAAGGATCAGTTTAAAATTGATGCTGTTGATATTAGTACTGAAGTGCTTAAGAAGGCGCGAAAAGGAATATACAGTAATCATTCTTTTCGCGGTAAAGAGATTTCTTTTCGAGACAGATATTTTGAACATAAAGACGGTGTGTATTCTATTTCGGATGAAATTAAATCGACAGTAAATTTCCTTAATAAGAATGTCCTTGATGAGGGGTTTATGTGTGAAAAAGGGCCGTATGATGTTATTTTTTGCCGCAACCTGTTGATATACTTTGATTATGAAACTAAATGCAAGGTGCTAAATACGCTGTCTGATTTAATGAATAAACAGGCGATGTTGGTGCTCGGACATGCCGAAACCGGGCGCATGCCTGAAGGTGTGTTTGAATCATTGCATTTGCCCGGTTCGTTTGCTTATAAAAAATCATCTATTTACGTGCCAACGCCTAAAAATACTGCGCTAATAGATTTTTTTTCTAATTCAAAAATAAAATCATCTAAATCAGTTGCATCTGTTCCGATGACAAAAACAGCGGTTATTGAAACCGTTGTATCAACCACTGTGGATATCGATGATTGGGCCGCTTCAATTGAGGCACTGGCAGATTCTGGGCAGTTAAAGGAGGCCATTACCGAGTGTGATTGC
>JAJRWO010000210.1 GCA_024276775.1 Gammaproteobacteria bacterium
CTTGATTTTTTAGATGCTTTGGACGTGCCTTTGTTAAAAGCCGCCTCAATGCACCTAGCCGAACCTCAGTTTTTAAAGCGAATGGCCTCTACTGGGCGGCCATTAGTTATTTCAACAGGTATGTCAACGTGGGAAGAGCTAGAACTCGCGGTTGACGTGATTCGCTCAACCGGGAATGAGCAATTTGTTTTGCTGCAATGCACGACAAACTACCCGTCGTCTATCGACGATGTGAATTTGAATGCGATGGTCTCAATGCAAAGTCGTTTTAAGTGTTTTGTAGGGTATTCTGACCATACACAATCGCATATTCCCTGCTTGGGCAGTGTAGCATTGGGAGCGAGTATGATTGAAAAACATTTTACGCTGGATCGTGGGTTACCGGGACCCGACCATTCAACATCAGAAACACCGGAAGAATTTGCTGCGTTGGTGAAAACTGTTCGCACCATGGAGGCGTCTATGGGAGGAAAGGACAAGACGCCTACAGAGGCAGAAAAGGCCAATATGCAAGGGATGCGCCGCTCTATTGTTGCCCGCTGTAATATTAAAGCGGGACAAGTGGTTAGAGACGAAGATCTGACGGCCAAGCGACCTGCGACCGGTATTCCTCCGCGTGATTGGGAGCGTATCGTGGGAAAAGTGGCGGCTCGTGATATTAAGAGGGGTGCGATGATGGTTTGGAGCGATGTGTGTGCTTGAGGTGTGTGAAATGACCGTGCAGGATGCTGAGCGCCTTAATAATATGATGCAGGAGGAAACAGCCAACTATATGCAGCATTTTACTGCCTTTTCCGTTCCGGGTGCTTTATTGTCACAATATTCTAAAGCAAAAAAAGATCGATTTTTTTCTCTACGATCAAAGGGGTATTTAGCCGGGTTTTTTTGTTTAAGGGGCTGGGATGCGGGTTATGATAGGCCTAGTTTTGGTGTTTATGTGGCGCATCCGTTTAAAGGACAGGGGCTGGCGTCATTGGCTTTAACCTATATGCTGGAGTGGTGTTGTGAAAATCAAGTGGGCTCTGTACTTTTAAAGGTGTCAGAATTTAATACAGTGGCGCGAAAATTGTATGAAAAAGTAGGGTTTGTGCCCGCAGAAAAATGCCCTGATACAGGGCACATTATGATGGTAAAAGAGGTCTTCTAATGTCGTTATGGTTTTCATCCGGTGCCTTTTTGTCCCGGAATACAGAGGAAGTTTTGGCCGAGGCCGAGGCTTCTGGAGTTCAGGGGATTGAGCTAAGCTCCGGCATGGCCTATTCAGATAACATGCTGGATGGCGTGTTTCAGGCACACGATGCTGGGCGGCAGCGCTTTATGGTGCATAATTATTTCCCCACACCAGCGGAGCCGTTTGTTTTGAATGTGGGTGCGCTTGACAAAGAAAGCTTAGAAAAAACCAAGGCGCTTGCTAGAACTGCTTTGAAGCTGGCTCATGAATTAAACGCACCGTTCTACAGCATACATGCGGGTTTTGCAGCAAGGCTTAAACCTGAATTATTGGGTAAGCCGGATCAGCAGGCCGCGGTATTGACCGCGGCGGATATCAACAGAGTCGATTCATACGAGGTAATGATTGAAACAGTTCGGGAGCTGGCTGACTTTGCTGCGACAATGGGATTGGAGTTATTGGTGGAGAATAATGTTATTTCCCCGGTATATTTAGAAAAGATGCCCTTAAACCCACTGTTGCTAACCGAGGGGGATGAAATCGACCGTTTTTTTGCCGACGTGAAGCGCGCTAATGTAGGGTTATTGCTTGATGTTGCGCATGCTAAGGTATCGGCTACCGCATTGGGTTTTTCGCCTGAGAGCTTTGTGGATAAGGTAGGGGAGCATGTCCGCTGCCTGCATCTGTCAGATAATAATGGAAGAACAGATAGCAACCAGCCCTTTACGGAGCACGCTTGGTTCGTGCCCATGATAAAAGATTTTTCCCATTGTGAAATTGTTATTGAAGCCTACCGGCTTCAGCCTGAGACAATGGCGTCTCAGCTGGATTTATTGCAACGCATAATTGATGGATAAAAAGGACCTATCCGATAATATCCTCCCGTTGACAGCAACGCTGGAGGCTGCCATGCGACAACTCGATAAAGGCATTGGCGGAGTCATTTTGTGCGTGGATCTTACTGGAAAAATGCAAGGAATGTTGACCGATGGTGATATTCGCCGAGCCCTATTAAAGGACGCCTCCTTAAATGATGCCGTTCAAGACGCTATGAATCGATCATTTGTCAGTGGCAACGCTAGCGCAACACGCGCAGAGCACATTAGTCAACTGGGTTCTAATATTAGGCAATTACCCATTCTTGATGCTGAAGATCGGCCTGTTGATATGGTGTCATGGGCAGAAATTTGGCGTATGCCAGTGACAGAGCCATCCCTTGGCGGAAATGAAATGAAGTATGTTGTAGATTGCATCGACAGCGTTTGGGTTTCGTCGCAAGGCGGCTATATCGACAAGTTTCAACAAGCGTTTGTCAGTTTTTTGGGCGGTGGCGATGCATTGTGTACTTCATCAGGAACGACTGCGCTGCATTTAGCGCTTATTGCATTGGGTATTGGCCCGGGTGATGAGGTAATTGTGCCGGACATCACTTTTGGTGCGAGTGCTAATGTGGTAATTCACGCTGGAGCAACGCCTGTTTTTGTCGATATTGATTCTGTGACTTGGACGATTGATCCCGAAAAAATTGAGGCTGCGGTAACGCCCAAAACGAAAGCGATTATGCCGGTACATCTGTATGGGCATCCATGCGATATGGATGCGGTTATGGCGATAGCAGAAAAATATCAGTTAAAAGTTATTGAAGACTGTGCCGAATCACTAGGTGCTGAATATAAAGGGGATAAAGCTGGCTTGGTGGGTGATGTCGGTTGCTTCAGCTTTTTCGCAAATAAAGTCATTACCACCGGTGAGGGCGGGATGGTCGTAAGTAAAAATGCAGCGCTTATTGAGCGTATGGCCATTTTACGCGACCATGGCATGAGTAAACAGCGGCGTTACTGGCACTTGGAAGCAGGGTATAACTACCGGATGACAAACATGCAGGCGGCGTTGGGCGTGGCCCAGATGGAGCGTATCAGCGATTTTCTCTGTCGGCGAGAAAAGGTTGTTGAGCTCTATAATCGGCGGTTGGGGAAGATAAAAGGCATTGGTTTGCCGCCTGCCGCTAAATGGGCTAAAAACATTCACTGGCTCTATTCAATCACGGTCGATAAAGAACAGTTGGGTATTGATCGCGATCGATTGGCGTCAAGATTAATGGAAGAGGGCATAGAAACTCGGCCGGTTTTCCCACCGCTGCATCTTCAACCCGCTTATGGGTCAGGTAGGCTGGGGCGCTTCATGGTGGCTGAGCAGTTGGCGGATCGAGGCTTGTGCCTTCCTACATCAAATGGTATCAGCCTAGACGATGTTGATCGCGTTTGTGTAACGATTGAGAAAATAGTCGTGGATGAAAGAGCGTTGCAGCAACACCGTGATACACAAGGGATGAAAACCGGATAACAAAAAGATAAAAGAAAATGGCAAATTTTAGTAGAGACGACATTCGTAGCCAATTGGTTGGCCCAGTATTTCCTATATTAACGCCCTTTGCGAAAGACGGGGAGCAAGTCGACCATGAAGCATTGGCGAATTATGTGGCATTTTTGGTGGACAATAATGCACGGACGGTGATGACGACAGTGGGAACGAGCCGTTTTAATTTATTAACGGCTGAGGAAATCAGGCGTGTAAACGAAACAGTGATACATGCGTCGTCCAGCAAAACCATTATCATCGCAGCCGGGCCGATGACAGGCAGTTTGGTAGAAAACATTGCGTT
The DNA here is from genome assembly GCA_024276775.1 of Gammaproteobacteria bacterium. Taxonomy (GTDB): domain Bacteria; phylum Pseudomonadota; class Gammaproteobacteria; order Tenderiales; family Tenderiaceae; genus Tenderia. Next base: position 3,834 of record JAJRWO010000210.1, read on the forward strand.
TGCTGAGCATGCAGAAGCAGCGGGTGCGGATGC
>JAJRWO010000211.1 GCA_024276775.1 Gammaproteobacteria bacterium
CAACAAACCGCCTAGTTGATCCTTGGATTGCAAGTCCCGCAAATTGGCAGTATTGGGTGATGAGATGTTGATGGTGACATAACTTGCGTATGAATAAACTTTTTTCAAACAAATCAAATAATCATCAGCGGCATTTTCAATAGCTGTATCAAAATTTTTACCAATATTGATACCGATAATCCCTTTGAAATTAGATTTTTTAACTTGCTCAACCAAATGATCAACACCGAGGTTATTAAACCCCATCCGATTAATAATGGCCTCCGCTTCGGGTAATCGAAATAATCTAGGTCGAGGATTACCCGATTGTGGCCTCGGTGTTACAGTGCCTATTTCTATCGCACCAAAGCCAAGCGCCGCCAGTGCGTCGATATAATCACCATTTTTATCAAGACCTGCGGCCAAGCCAACCCGCGATGGAAACTTAAGCCCCATCACACTGCTTGACTTTGGCGACGCTGTAACAGGCTGACCAAGCAGTCCTGTCTTACAGGCAACATCCAGCATTTTCAAGGTGATTGTATGTGCTGTTTCAGGGTCGAGACAAAATATAAGTGGCCTAAAAAAAGAATAAAGACCGAACATCAGTTATATTGCTCCGGTTTAAAGGCAGGCACCGATAAGGATTAATTAATTGAAATAATATTACGTTTAACCAGGGCATTAATAACCTGTTCAACACTTTCTTCAATACTTTGCGCAGCGGTATCAACGGTAATTTCTGGCTTTAGAGGCTCTTCATAGGTTGAATGAATACCGGTAAAATCTGCAATCTCACCAGCGCGGGCCTTTTTATACAAACCTTTAACATCACGCTCTTCACAAACATTCAGATCGCACTTGCAATAAATTTCAATAAAGTCACCTTCATCAAGCAACTCACGGACAGTACTACGGTCAGAACGAAACGGTGAAATAAAGGCCGTCAGTGTCAATACACCACTCTCTGTAAACAGTTTTGCTACTTCGCCAATACGACGAATATTTTCACTGCGATCCGTATCAGAGAAGCTCAGATCCTTGCACAAACCATGACGAATGTTGTCACCATCCAGCACATAGGTGCGACAACCAAGTTTGAATAGACGGTCTTCAACGGCATGAGCAAGACTGGATTTTCCCGCACCAGAAAGCCCCGTGAACCAAAGTACGGCGCTTTTATGTGAATTCATTTTTTCACGGTCGGCGCGAGAAACTGTTGCGGTGTGCCAGGTAATGTCCTCAGAAACTGTCATCTTCATGAATCCTATTTATAACCATTCGATGATTAAACCTAAAAAATCAAATGCGCCAATCAACGCTATATCAAAGCCCTATTTTACACTACTTTGAAACTTAACCGGATAAAGCCGCCACCTGGCCCCTACAAACGCTCACACTGACAGGTTTTAGGTGTCAGACTAAAATGGCCAAACGATCGGCACAATGATTAAACTGATACAGCCTACCAGGATTGTCAATGGCAACCCCATACGTACAAAATCGATAAAATGATATCCACCAGGACCAAACACCATCAGATTGGTCTGGTAACCGATGGGTGTCGCAAAACTTGTCGATGCTGCCAACATCAGCGTAATCACAAACGGCGTATAACTGACCCCCAAGGTTGCAGCCATTGATAATACAACAGGAAACATTAATACCGCAGCGGCATTATTGGTAATCATGGCCGTTAACAGAGCGGTGGCGAAATAAACCGCCGCCAAGGCAATAATCGGCTCGCCATCACCGGCTAATGCAATGATCTGGTCAGCAAGATAGTCTGCCCCACCTGTCTGATACAACGCCTGACCCAGGCCAAATGATGCCGCAATCACAACTAGAACCTGCAAATCAACCGCCCGCCTGGCGTTGCTGCCCGTGAGGCAACGACTAATAATCATCAAACCCGCCGCAACAAAGGCGGCTTTAAGCATGGAAACCATTCCGGTCGATACCAGTACAACCATTGTTAGGAGTATGGCTAGAGACAACAGTGCCTTATCATGGCGCGGTGGGCTACTGCCTTCGAGTTCACTGACGAGAAAAAAATCACGTGAATTTCGGTGTTGTTCAACAAAGGCCAGCGGCGCTTCCAACAACAGTGTGTCACCCGGTTGAAGGATAACTTCACCAATCTTCATCCTCAGTTGTTCACCATTTCTCGAGACGGCAATAATCACTGCGTTGTAATGCGATCTGAAATGACTTTCCTTAACCGTTTTACTCAACACAGGACTGGTATCAGAGACCACTGCTTCAATAAAGCTACGATCAGGTCGCGGCGTGTTTATCTTGAAGACTTGATCAGATGCTGGTTTTAAACCTCTTATTCTCTGCAAGTCCACCACCGAATCAATCACACCGGCAAATACCAACCGATCATTTCCTTCAAGTTGTTCTTTGGGCGATACAGCGGGAAGAATGTTGCCATGACGTTCAATCTCAACTAAATACAAACCACTGAGTTGACGTAGGCCAGCTGCTTCGATGGATTTACCGTCAATACTACTGCCCGGTTCCACTAGCATCTCAACCGTGTATTGACGCACATCAGAAAACTGAGTGATGGCAGATTTACGTTCAGGCAACAGCCACTTGCTGACAATCAAAACATAAAAAAATACCAGTATCACACATGGAATACCGACCCATGCAAGTTCGAACATGGAAAGTCCTTCACCTCCTGACTCCTTAATTAGCAGGCCATTGACAATCAGGTTGGTGCTAGTACCAATCAACGTACAGGTGCCGCCAACAATGGCGGCATAACTGAGAGGCATTAATAACTTAGAGACTGAAAGCTGGTATTTTCTGGCCCAATCATTAATTGCAGGTATCAACATCGCCACAACGGGCGTGTTGTTTAAAAATGCACTCAAAGCGGCAACGGGGGCCATAACACGCAGTTGAGCATTGCTGACTGAACTTGGCCGTCCCAGCAAGGTATCGGTTATCCAATTGATAGCACCCGTTTCTCTAAGGCCGGCCGAAACAACAAATAACACAGCAACTGTCACCATGCCTTCATTGGCCAGACCAGACAATGCCGCTTCAGGTGTCAATATCCCGAACACCAAAAGTAGCGTTAATCCACCCATCAAGACAATGTCAGCGGCCCAACGAGTCAACATCAGTGAGAGAAAACAAGTAGTGATCACTGCAATAGTGATCCATGCGTCTATATTCATATTTAAATAAAAAAAGGCTGGTAAAACCAGCCCTTTATTCTTTCACAGTTATGTGAAATTTAAAACTCTTCCCACTCGTTACCATCACTTTGAGGTACAGATCGTGTTCGCGATGCGACAGGGGCCACCGATCTGCGCGCCGCCACAGATGGCGCTAACACGGCAGTCCGTCTTGGTGCTGGCACACTGCTCTGCTCCACAAGTGACTCATCAATGGTGAATTGCCCCACCAGCTGTTGCAAGCCTACCGATTGGTTTGCCATTGACTCGCTCGCTGCTGCCGCTTCTTCAACCAAGGCCGCATTTTGTTGAGTCACCGATTCAAGTTGCGTAATCGCTTTATTAATCTGGTCAATGCCCGTGGCCTGTTCCTGACCCGCTGCCGCAATTTCGGCAATGATATCACTCACTTTCTTCGATGCAACAACGATTTCTTCCAGTGTAGTCCCTGACTCATCTACCAAGCGACTTCCTTCGTCGACCTTGCTAACACTATCCTTAATCAGGCCTTTAATCTCTTTCGCCGCTGCGGCGCTGCGCTGAGCCAAACTTCGCACCTCACCTGCCACAACAGCAAATCCCCGCCCTTGCTCACCCGCTCGGGCAGCCTCAACCGCCGCATTGAGTGCCAACAGGTTGGTCTGAAAGGCAATTTCGTCAATCACACTGATAATGTCTTCAATTTTTTTGCTGCTGGTATTAATTTCAGACATCGCTGTAATCGCTTTACTGACAACCTCCCCCCCTTTTTCGGCCTGCTGTCTAGCGCCACTCGCCAGTTGATTAGCCTGCCGGGCATTGTCAGCATTCTGTTTGACCACACTGGTCATTTCTTCCATGGTTGAGGCGGTTTCTTCGATGGAAGATGCCTGCTCCTCTGTACGCTGGCTTAGATCAGTATTACCTTGTGATATCTCACCAGCACCGCTGCTAATACTCCCGGCAGACTGAGAAATTTCTCCCACCATTGACTGCAATTTTGTCATTGAATCATTTAACGCATCACGCAAAACGGCAAATTCACCTTGATATTCACCTTCCATCACCAGCGTCAGGTCACCATCTGCCAAGCCTTGAATAACACGAGTTGATTCTCGAATAGGATCAACCACCGCCTGCATCATACTATTTACCTGGTCACCCAGGCCCTTTATAAAGCCTGTATAGGTCGAAGTATCAATACGCTGCTCAAGGTCACCAGCAACAGCTGCATCAATCAGTTTCTCCATCTGCTTTTCAGCATTTGCTTGCTCAGTCATGTCTTTCCACTCAACCATGTTACCCATCAGCTTTCCGTCAGAGCCTATAATGGCTGTAGCATTCACCTCAAAGACCAAATCCAGCAAACGAATTACCCCCCTCGCTGGAAGTCGATTGGCATCACCCAATAAACTACGCTGATGGGCAGGATTTTTATGAAATTGGTCGATATTGACGCCGACCAGATTGTTGGGATCCATCCCTGGGAATACGGTTCGCAGCTCGTTTGCGCGGTTATTTAACAAGGCAACGACTGCCTGATTGACGTAAGTAATATTCAGGTCGCTATCACATAACATCAGTGCCGTCTCAGCACCATCAACCGCTGATTTCAGACGCGCAACCTCAATTTCACTGGCGCGCAGCTCTGTGACATCAGACCATTCAAGGGTGTTACCCACATAAGCACCATTCAGGTCATGGATAGCACTAACACAAAGATGAAACTTCAATGATCCAACATTAATATCCGTTTCATAAGGCAAATTAGCCGGCGTTGCTAATAATTGTCTCTGATGGGCCGGATTTTTATGAAAAATATCAATATTGATACCCACCATATTGTCAGGATCAAAACCAGGAAACAGGCCTCTAAGTGCGTCTCCATGTTGACTCATCAGCTCATCAGTCGCATCATTAATGTAGGTAATAAAAAAATCACGATCAATGGTCATCATAGCTGTTTGAGCACCATCAATCGCACGTTGCAGACGTGAAGCCTGTTCTTCTTTTTGACGTCTTTCTGTGACATCAAACCACTGCACGACATAACCGGC
>JAJRWO010000212.1 GCA_024276775.1 Gammaproteobacteria bacterium
CAGCGCCCCATAATAGCCCTGAGTTCAACACAAAAATATCAGCGTAATATTTCATAACGACACATCATTATCAAAGGTGCAAGCCATGACTTTAGGGGCACCACAAAGCTGTTAATCACGCGCATTTTCGGTTGGCTTGAATATCACGCCAAAGACGCAAATGCCCCCCAATAAAAAAAGCGGACAATTGTCCGCCTTTTCATCATCGCCTAAATACAACATTTAGTCGTTACGAATCATGCCATAGTGCTTCAAGCTCCACTTGACAGCAAACCAACTGACAGCAATCACAACGGCCGTCACAACAATATCGCTAATTGAAGACATTGGCGTATGAGTATATTCATTGGCCACTGAACCAGAGATCCAAACATACCGCTCAATCCATGTACCCAATACAATACTGCACGCTACCATCACAATAATAACCGGATTATGACGACTGGGTGTAATTGCCAGCGTACAGAATGGAATGACAAATTTAAGCACTAAGAACAACCACCAAATCCCACTCATCTGAGTCATCATCGCATCGTAACGCCCCATCTCCTCTGGCAGACGGCCATACCACATGATCAGATACTGCGTAAAATAGAGATACGTCCACAAGATAGTCATTGCCAACATGAACTGGGCCATAAAGTTAAAGATGTGCGCTTCAAATTGTTTAACCAGTTTTCCAGAACGATGCAGAAAAAATAGAAACACCGTAAAGAACCCTAGAAACATATGAAAGTTACTCTGGAAGTTGTATGCCCCGTAGCTAGCACTATGCCAGCCAGCCTGCATCGTCATTTCGAAATCCCAAGCAACCATTGTTCCATAAGCAAAATAAAAGAATGGTATCAATAATGCAATATTACGAAACCGACGTTGCACACATGGTGAGTCATCAATCGTGGCCTCATGCTGCCACTTTATGAATAACAAGTAGAGCCCCGCCACGATCAAAAAACCAATGATATTTCGAGCCACCAAAAAAGTATAATTATGCCAACCAGGCAGGTGACTCCCCTCATCATGCGCATGCGCCAACCACGGAAAGGCCGACTCACCAGCCGCCAGTATAAACAGTAGCAAAATAAATGCTACAGGAAACAATACTGCTAGCGAACATGCTAGACCTCGTATTTGAAATCGCCATTTACCATTAGTCAAATGCAATACTGATGACAATGTAACCCCACCTAATGCCAGGTAAAGCACAATCTCAAAATTTGTAATTACAACTGACCAGAAACCGAAGTTTTCCATGCTAGCCTCTGTTTTCTATCTTCAAAATAGTTTAATCGACTGAATTATTTAGCAGCAGTTTTAGTTGCTGCAGCAGCATCTTTTACAAGACCATGCTTCATATAGTTCACCACATGCCAACGCTCTTCAACAGTTAAGTCATTAGAGCCACGCTTACCTTGAGGCACACCATAGGCAGGCATTACATAACTGCCAAAGGTAATCGTGCCCCAAAGCCACCCTTCTGTCAGGCTGTCCTGAACATAATCATCATTGAGGGCGATTGCACCAATCTTGCTACTAACAGGCGATTCAGCAGCCCCTGTTTGCCCATGACATGCGGCACAATAAATTTTAAACAGGGTACGCCCAGTATTCACTGACTCTGCCGTTGCTTGAACGGGATTCTTGATATTTCTTGATGCCTCACGGTCTGCAATCTGAGTCGGCATGCCAGCAATGGGTATTGAACGCTCAGGAAAGTCCAACATGGCACCTTCCTGCGGTTTAATATTCGGCTGATTCATCATATCGGTAGACCATGGCCAAGCCATCGCTACTGCAGGCATCATCATTGACGCTACAATCACTGACTTGATTTTCATAAAGATACCTCCTCACGAATTTCCAGAACCTTATGCTTTTTGAAAAGTTCCTTGAGAGAATCAACATTTTTTTCATCCAACTCCAGCATTACACCAATCTGGTCAAGACTGACTTTTTCTGAATAAAGCGGATGACGCTTAGTCATCAATCTTGCGTTGACCATAAAACCAATCACCGTAGACAGCACACCAAACAGTATCAACATCTCATAACTCAGCACGATATTGGATGGCAGAGTAATAATGGCCTTCCCCCCCTGAGGCTGCGTTAAAAAATTAGCTTGCGCAGACGCCAGAAATAGAAAACCAAAAATGGCCCCGAAAATCGCACCAAACAATGAAAACTTCGGCACTGGAGAACCTCTATCACCCAATATTTCTTCAATTTCCGGATGTTCAATGGGTGATTTCAATGTCACGTCATCCACAGAAACCCCTGGAATCGCGTGCTGACGGATTTCTGAAATCGTCGAAAACGCTTCCTCAAAGTTGCTAAATAAACCCATTACGTAATAGCGTTTCATACTTATGCTCCTTCCCTGCTCGGACTCGGATCAGCATCTGCTGGCTGTCGATCACCCTCGCGACGATGAGACTTACTTTCAAGCTCATCATTGTGATAATGACGACGGTGAAATACCATTTCCTTAACTTCATACATAGACACTGCTGGAAATACTTTGACAAAGATCAAGAATAGCATTCCGAACCAACCAAAACTGCCAAAGACAATCGCCCACTGAATCATGCTTGGCCACATAACATCCCAGGCAAACGGCATATGTGAGAGCGATAGGGTTGGCGTCACAATCATCCAGCGCTCAAGCCACATCCCCAGATTCAGAAACAGAGAAACAACAAACATTGTCGGCAAATGCCGTCGAAGTTTTTCAAATGCAAATGTAAAGGGAAGAACCGAGCCAAGGAACAACATTGCCCAGAAAAATGGCGCATATGGGCCGATAAATTTCTGCATCAACAATTCTTTAGCAACAAGGTCATGGCCATACCATGTGGCAGCAAATTCAACCAGATTCAAGTATGTCCATACCATCGCAATCGCAAACGTCAGCTTACAAGTCTTTTCCATAATTGGAATCGTCATGTACTCATCGAAGCGGAAAAAATAACGCAACAGGATGAACAGCGTAATGATCGCCGCACAACCTGAATACAAGGCACCTGCCACAAAGTATGGAGGGAAGCTCGTGACATGCCAACCTGGCATGATCGACATCGCAAAGTCAGCCGATACGATAGAGTGAACCGACACGGCCAATGGAATCAGAAAACACGCCATCATCAGATAGAGCCTGCGAAAATGACGCCATTGGCGGTCATCCCCCTGCCAGCCCATTGACAACACCGTATACAGCTTCTGACGCCAGCCACGCGCATTGTCACGACAGATAGCCAGATCGGGGATCATACCGATGAACAAGAACAACGCAGATGATGTCATATAAGTTGTAATCGCAAATGCATCCCAAACCAATGGCGAACGAAAATTCGGCCAAATGCCACGATCAGATACATATGGAAGCACCCAATACATATTCCAAACACGCCCCAAGTGGATGATCGGAAACAACCCAGCGGTCATTAGCGAAAACAGCGTCATCGCCTCGGCAAATCGATAAATTGGTTTACGCCAATCTGCTTGAATAATATGCAAGATTGCAGACAACAATGTTCCAGAGTGGCTCATGCCAATCCAGAATACAAATGTTGCAATATATAAATCCCACATATGCGGCCAGTTAAGATCCGATGGCCCCATTCCCACTTGGTATTGATAGATCTCGGCAAGAACGGCACATAGAATCATAGCGACACAAGCCGCCAATGCCACCCAGTAGCCCATCCGAGGGTTCTCCATACTGCGGAGGACATCCTCGTTGATCTTTGCCCAAGCTATATTTTCATTTATATCTTTTGTTTGCATAGGTCACACCACGTTTATATTTGTATCGCTATCCCGTCTTCTAGGCTTCGCGCACTCGATCCATGTACATGACACATGGGTCCGTATTCAATCCTTCCAAGACACGATATCCACGTAGTTCTCCGTTAGACTTGTCCTGTTTCGTCTTACCAAGTTCAACTTCCTGAGCCTTCCAAAGCTTGGTGACTTGAGCATCTTTATCAAGCAAATCACCGAAAACAATCGCCTCTGTAGGACATGTTTGTGCACAGGCCGTCACCACATCACCATCTTTGACTTCACGGCCTTCACGCTGCGCCGCATCCTTACCTGTACGAATGCGTTGGATACAGAATGTACATTTTTCCATCACACCCTTATCACGCACGCTCAAATCAGGATTAAGCTGCATGTTCAACGGCTCAGGCCAAGACTCTTCGTAATAAGAATAGAAGTTAAAATAACGCAAACGGTATGGACAGTTATTTGAACAATAACGCGAACCGATGCAGCGATTATAAACCTGGGCATTCAAGCCATCCGGAGTGTGATATGTAGCAGCGACTGGACATACAGGCTCACATGTTGCCGCATTACACTGCTGACACATCATGGGCAAGAAACTGCCACCACGTTCCTGGTACTCCTTCTCATCTCCGCCGAGGTCAGGCTCATCCCAGTAACGCTCCATGCGCAACCAGTGCAAACCTTGACCTTTTCTCATCCGATCTTTACCCACCGTAGGCAGGTTATTTTCTGCATAACAAGCGACAGAACAAGCATTGCAGCCTGTGCACTTGTTGAGATCGATTGCCATACCCCACATATGCTCATATTCATGATGACCACCATCTTCATGGGCACGACGATAATGAGACCAGTTTTCAAGAATGTTCTTAAGCGACATAATTAAGCTCCTTCAGTCCTTCTGAACACATCAGCCGAAACTGTGCTAACCAATCGGCGACCTACCTGAACCTCACTACCACCTAAACGAGGCAGTTCTTCACTTCGGCCCACTTTGCTGATACGAACGCGCGTTGCATGGGTTGCCAATTCGCCACTCTTTTCATCAACAACGGGGCTGAGAATTTTGAGCGGATTCACCCCGTTGCCTTTGGCATAACGACCATATTCTTCGTGACCGCGCCCCATTGGAATCGCCACTGTATCGACATGTACGCCTTTATAGATATAGGCCTGTGTCTCAATTACACCCTGGTCTGATTCAATACGAATAAAATCACCCTCTTTGATACCAAGTTTGGATGCAGTTTTAGGATGCACTTCAACCCATGAATCCCAAAAAATCTTGGTAATCTGATCCGGCGCTTCCTGCAACCATGGCAGATTTGCATTACGCCCGTCATACATGGACTGATTTGACGATGGCACCAAATTCATAGGATAGTCTCCATTTGTCTGATAACCACCTTGATCAAGCTCACCTAAGCTGACCTTTAGTGAGCCGGGCTTGCTTGGTGCCTTGATAAAACCTTTTTGAACAGCCGCAGACCAAAAAGCATCACTGTCTTTACCGGCCTTTACCGATGCGGGCAAACTATCCAGCGCTGAGCGCAAGTATGCGTAGTAGTCTTCAAAAGTTTCATAATCTTTTACGCCTTGATATTTCAGCATAGACAACAGAATATCACCCAGGCTTCTTGTCTCCACACTCAACGGCTTCATCAATGGCTGGGACATGCTGATTGCAGCGTCTTTTGGCTGATAAGGTGAAACCGAGGTCGCCCATTCTTCATATGGCGAAGATAAAGGCAAAACAAGATCTGCTGACATCGTTGTTTCATCAGGAAACATAGATAAGGCTACTTTAAAGGGTACTTTGGCAATCTTATCAGCCATTGCCAAGTGCGCTGGTGCGGTATAAACAGGGTTTGCGCCCATGAAGAAGACCACATCATATTCCCCTGCGCCTGCTGCAGCAGCAAAGTCCAACATTGCCTTGCTGTTCCCTTGTTTTGCCTTCAACTCATCAAATACCATGCTATTTGATGCTTCAATTGTCTGGCCAATATTGCCAAGTAAAACATTCAACATCATCGCAGCCATTGCATTTTGATAGCCATTAGTATGACCATGCGCAGACTCGCCTGAAAGCACCAGACTCGGACTACGTTCTTTAAGATATCCAGCAATACGAACCAAGGTATCACCAGGAACACCCGAAATCTCTGCGACCTTGCTCACGCTATACTGTGAAATGACATCTAATGCAGCTTGCGGCAACTGTTTTCCATCCACCTGATTTTCGCTCAGTAAAACATTAGCGATACCCAAGGCAACAGCACCTTCTGTCCCCGGCCGAGCAGCAACCCACAAATCAGCATTCCCACCCGTCAGTGTCATTTTTGGCTCAACCTGGATCAAAACACCGCGATCCCCACTGCGAAACTTGCCGTATTCACGCGAAAAATGCACTGGAGATACCCAGGTACCCAGAAAATCAGCACCGAAAGAAAGCACAGCCTTGGCTTTATCAAATCGATACACGGGGGTTGCATCACCCAAAACGGCTTCATTGACCGCACTCCCTACAGCATTATTAATTGCTTCGTAGACATAATGGTCTTTGCTCCCCCATGCTTTATTCAGTGCAGCAAGCAAAACTGATTGATGTCCGCTAACGGTGCCCGTAAACCATGCACTTCGCCCTTGAGCAGTGCCCGAAGCCTTTTCTTTCATAAGCAGCCATGCATCTTCCCAGCTCACCGGCATAAGCGCCCCGCCTTTACGGGCCATGGGCTGTGTTATTCGATCAGGATTGTAATGCCCCTGCAAACTTGCCTGCCCCATTTGGCACAAACCCTTGCCATTCAGAGCCTCAGGATTACCTTCAAGCTTTAGTACACGCCCTTCACGAACACGGCCATGCACACCACACCCCGAAGGACACTGCTGACAAGTCGACGCAAACGTGACACCTATACCTGGAATTGCATATTCTTCTGGCGCCAGATAGGCAACCACCTTTTCTTTACCCTCTTCGAGAGTAATGGTCGTCGGCATATCACAACCACTCAGGGTTGCCGCGCCAACACCACCGAGCCCCATAAACTTCAAAAAGTCTCTGCGGTTGATATCACTACCACTCATAACAAATCATCCGTTATTAGTTGAAAAATTGACAGCCAGATCCAAGATCTCAGCCCACCCATTTACTTGTGACACTTCCAACAATCAGCGGGGCCGTCATTAGCTTCATGACAACGCACACAGAAGCCCATATTCAATGGTTTTACCTTTTTTGCCACCGTCCTTTTCTTAACGTCACCATGACAAAAGGCACACACTTCAGAGACATTCTCCACATCCATGCCTTCATTTTCAAAGACAAAGCGTTGCAAATGTTTCTCATGGGTAAAGTGTACAAAATCAGGCAAATCATGAACCTTGTTCCACAGTATCGGTTCATTGTTTTCCCAGTACTCAGTCAGCTTTTGAATGCGCGGCTTGTCAGTGGCAATAATCGTGTGACAACCCATACATTTACTGCTCGGTGGAATCCCTGCAACAGGGCTTCGACGTGCATAGGTATGACAATACAAACAATTAATACCATTCTCCTCCGTATGAACATCATGCGGAAATTCTATCGGTTGCGGCACATCTTCACCGCTATGCGTCACCGTTGGCGGTATTGCATTTGGTACCTCTGCTTGCGCAGCCGAAATGACAAACACACTCGCTAACAGTAAAAAAAACATAGCCAAACTCTGGCTGACCTTACCCTGACCAACGCCTTTTTCGCGTCTTTTAGAGAGAAATTTATTACTCACAAACATCTCAGTCCTCGATCCGTTGTAGATCCCATTAGGCTTTAAACAATAAGAGAAATAATCAAAACCGCTATCCGCTCAAAATAGACACGTAACTGCGCGAAGCTGATTCACATTTAAATAATTATTAACTGAATTTCCCCAATTAACTTTCGAAAAGCTAACTCACACTATTTTTATTTTTTACTGCAATCCCTCTAGAATCACAGGCTACCACAGAGCAACACTTTTTTATTTAGCCATTATTCGACGATTCTGGGTAATTATGGACGTTTTCTGCCATTGCCCCCAAATCTCACCTAGGCATACTCATGGCTATTCGCCAAGCGTTCCTGCATCGTAGAACACTTTCAAACCTAATGTCAACGCCAAACAGTCAACTTTTAGTTCTCATTTAAAAACAATAAAATCACTCGCTTGCCCCAGCAAACAACATGGCAAAACACTATCTTTAATAAAGCTCAAATATTTAAACTGCTTTTGCAGAGCGATTTTACACCGGATTATCAATATCAATAAACTCATGATCAAGCAAAAATTTCTTTGCTAACACACCCCCTAAAGCCCTCACACCATAACGTTCTGTGGCGTGATGCCCAGCCGCAAAATAATGCACACCACTCTCTCTAGCAAAATGCGTGGTTTGTTCTGAAACCTCACCGCTAATGTATGCCTGCACACCCAACTGCGGCGTTGTTTCAATATACCCCTGTGCAGCCCCAGTACACCAGGCCACCATCTGAATATCAACAGACTCACCAGGCAGGTGCAAAGGTTGCCGCATAAGCACGCGACTAAGCTGTGCCTGCAATTCCTCGGCGCTCATTTTTCTGGGCAACTGCCCATACATAGCCAAATTATCTGGCCCAAAGCGGCCACTAATTTTTATCCCCAACCGTTTTGCCAGCTGGGCATTATTACCAAGTTCAGAATGCGCGTCCAACGGCAAATGATATGTAAGCAAACTAATATTATTTTCAATCAGCGCGGCTATTCTGCGCCGCTTAATTCCCGTGATACACGCCGGTTCACCCTTCCAAAAAAAACCATGATGCACCAACAAAACATCCGCATTCGCCTCAATCGCCGCATCAATCAA
>JAJRWO010000213.1 GCA_024276775.1 Gammaproteobacteria bacterium
CAATAATAAAAAAGAGGTGTATAAAAACTTTTCGTTCAACGTGCAATTATAAAAGTACCGCGGCACAATGATTGGGCATGCCTCTTTTTGATTTTTCTTATTCATCATTACTACTCCAGTGACTGTTCTAATTCGAAAACACAAACACGATAGAAACCAGCAAAACAGTGGAACTCATCCACCTGTCGAATCACCTTGCCCTGTGTTCGTGCATGCCTGTCCAGCATGGCAAACAGATCCACCTGCCAAAAACTCTCTAAAAATGGCTCCAAGCGTTGCAATACCCAGCGTGTGACTGGAAACCGCCACAGCAGATGTTTTTTAGGGCAAGCGCCATACTCGGTCACCACCAAACGACCACCGGGTTGCAGCACCCGTATCGCCTCGCTAATACTGCGCTCCCGTGCCTCAGGGGGCAGTTCGTGCAGTAGAAAAAAGATCAAAACCGTGGCAAAGGCATCGTCAGCATAGGCGAGATACTCTGCATTCATGCGCGCGCAAAGCAGGCGTTCTTTATCCATCGCCGCCAGCTTTTTACGGGTGGCCTTGAGCTGAATATCCGCCACGTCCATGAGATAGAGTTCATCATCCATCTCTTTAAGCAGCGAAGGTGTCATGCTTCCATAGGCACAGGTGAGCTGTAACATCCGCCCTTCTGGCCGCTCTTTCATACAATCACGCAGCGCCCGATGGGAGAGTGTTTTGTACTGGCCAAAAAGAATGGCGTTAATGATCGGTTGATGATCAAAAAACCAGACACCCCAGCGCCATAGATAAGCCCACCAGTAATGGCGCACCAGATATTCTGGTTGACCATCGCGAAAACGACACCAAACACCTGAACATGACTCGCTATTTTTACACTGCTGTGATGACATCTAATATCTCATTGGTTTGCTAACAGATATTCAACTAACGCATCTATCTGCGCGCCAGTCAGTTTATCTTCATAAGCAGGCATAGCGTTTTTGCCCTTGGTGGTGATTTGACGTAAGACTTCCTCGTTGTTGCTCATGGTATTGATTGCGGGCCCCAGCTTTTTTTTGTCAATGGCGTGGCAGAGAGAACACTTCTGTTTGAAAAGTTGTTCTGCATCTGGCTGCTCAGCAGCAGAGACTGCGAGTGCTGGAGCAAAAAATAGAGCAATAAAAAATAATCTGTTCTGATTGTTAGTCATACTGGATTCCTCTTTGTTTAAATTGAATTTAAAATCCTCGCAATCGAATCGCTCGTTCAACCCGTTTGATCGCCAGTTCGTAAGCCGCGCTACGCATATCAATTTGTTGTTCTTGTGCCAGATCACGCACAGTATCGTAGGTGCTGGAGAGTCGTTTTTCCAAACGGCTCAACACTAATTCCCGTTCCCACGGAAATTGCTGAAGGTTTTGCACCCACTCATAATAAGAGGCCAGCACGCCGCCGACGTTGGCCAACAGATCCGGCAAGATAACAACACCACGCTGTAGTAACTGATCATTAGCCCGATGTGTCACCGGCATATTGGCCGCCTCCACAACCAATTTGGCCTGGATGGCATCGGCATTATCACAGGTGATGGTGGCTTCCAGTGCGGCAGGAATCAGAATTTCACAGGGCAGCTCAAGCAGTTCGTCGTTACTGACGGGCGAAGTGCCTGCCAAGCCTGACAGCGCACCCGTTTCATGCAAATGCGCCAACGCGAGGCTGATATCAATCCCTTTCTCGGAATAGACTCCGCCATGAACATCGGAGAGTGCAATGATTTTATAGCCCTTATTCGCCAAGGTAATGGCCGCATGGGAGCCGACATTGCCAAAACCCTGAATAACGACTCGGCTCTGCTCAGGTGTCAGTGACATCTCTGCCGCCGCTTTATCGGTCAGGTGAGCGACACCGTGCCCCGTGGCCTCCAAACGTCCGGCACAACCGCCCAGTTCTACAGGTTTCCCCGTGACAACGGCCGTTCTGTAACCGTGGGTTTTGCTGTATTCATCCAGTATCCACGCCATGACCTGGGGGTTCGTACCGATATCAGGTGCAGGGATGTCGTCATGTACACCGATGATGGGTGCCAGCTTCTGACAAAAACGTTTGGTAAGCTCTTCCAGCTCGGTCTCGTTCAACTTTCCGGGATCAATGGCAATGCCGCCTTTAGCGCCACCAAAAGGGATATCCACCAATGCTGTCTTCCAGGTCATCAACTGTGCCAGTGCCTGTATTTCTCCCATATTGACATCGGGATGAAAACGCAACCCGCCCTTGAACGGCCCACGTGCATGGTTGTGTTGCACACGGTAACCCTGAAAGGTGTGCAGTCTATTTTCGCCGTTATGACGCAAGGTCACCGGTATCGTCACCCGTGTCTCCCTGAACGAAGAGAGCAATAGCTCGCGCTGCGTCTCCTCCAACCTGAGTCGATTAAACGCCAAATTGAGAAAATGGCGTTGAGTCTCCTGACAAATACATTTTTTATCCATCAATACGATCCTTTTTTGTCCGCGAAGCACTCCAACATAAAATACTTACAACTAAAATAGTTTATTTTCTTTTGCTATTTAAAACTGACAAGTTAAGGGGATCCTCTAAACAATAGATTCAATCAAATGGCAAATGGCCTCACCATCAGGCTCACCATCAGGCATCAAGCGCCATTTATCCAGCGCATCGTCCATGCGATGTTGCAAGGCGTTAAACTCTGCCAAACGGGTTCTGTTCTCATCCATACGTTGCTGAATAATGTTACGCACTGTCGGACAAGGTGAACGTCCATCGTTGCTATGATTAAAAATTTCCTGGATATCTTTTAAGGTAAACCCCAGGCCTTTGGCC
>JAJRWO010000017.1 GCA_024276775.1 Gammaproteobacteria bacterium
AATTGCGGTATTGGCGGCCAGACAGGGCCAATGTGTGGTATTGGAGGGGGCGTTACAGGGTTTGAGCGTGCAGACCCAGATACCACCCCCTTTTATCAAGGTGAAATTTGGATTGATGGAAAAATGTATTGGCATGTCATTGTCGGAGATGTCAATTCGGGTTTTGCTATGGAGAGTTATACTGAACAGGCGGCAGGGACTGCTTTTGGCTCATTTAGTGGTGGTGTGCCCGCAGATTTCGGCCCCAATAACCTTGAAAAAAATAGCGGAAATGGTTGGGATCCGCTTGGTATGGATCCTGCCCGCGGCGTTGACTTTACCGGTAATGGCAGTGGTGATCCGACCAGAACGGTTTTTCGGCAAGTGATGGGGGATGGGACATGGGACATACAAACAAAGACGTGGGACTGTAGTTCAGGAGAATTTTGCTCAGAATACCTGAAAAGTAGTCTGGATTTTAAACCTATTATTAGCCAAACTATTAATGACACGACTGGAGGCTCGTTAATGCAGGCTCGGTTTCAGCTCGATATGAGCAATTTAACGTACACCGATGACACAACAGCGGGAGAAATTATTAATACGCTGACCTTAACAGACCCATCTGACAACGATTTTTATCTTGCCAATGGAGATTTTAATATGGCAACAGATACCCAGGCAGGCCGAAGCACTGTCACCGCTGGACGTTACATTTATAACAATTGTCTTAATCCAAGCGCTCTATATGGAGGCAGTTGCTTGCAAACGTTTAGCGTATGGGGAGGTCCCAATGATTATGAAGAAGGCTCATATACTTATGTCAATGGTGCAAATGATCCCATGTCGTATAACTGGGGCGATTTTTTTGACCCTGCACAAAATGCTTTTTCAGGTGCCGGGGCAGGGTCGTCAGGGGCTGGTAATGAAATGAAATGCGCCAGCGGTGGAAACGGCCTTCCTGACACCTGCTAGCGTGGTGTATTAAATGTGTAATATGGACTTTTTAGCCCCGACTCATAGATGCTTAAGCCAATTTCCATTCAAATTAGAATAATTTTATCAGGAAATGAAAAAAACAACTGGGGTAGAATATAAAACGCCGCAAAAAAACTAAAATGAGAAAATTCAGGCTGCCAATGAACCCCGTCTCTGACCATAGCGGAAGGTAACCAACAGCGGTTTCAACTTATTTCCTCGACTTGAGCCGTCGGCTCGGTTCAGCTTGTTGTGGATCATCAGGCCAATAGTGTTTTGGATAGCGGCCTTTCATATCTTTTTTAACCTCGGCGTAACTGCCTTGCCAGAAGCCTTGCAGGTCTTGAGTGACTTGCACGGGGCGTTGTGCAGGCGACAATAGGTGCAGCAGCAGTTTGACTTTTCCGTTGGCGATGGTGGGTGTGTCGTTGACACCAAACATCTCTTGTAGCCTCACCGGCAGAATAGGCGGGTCGTTGTCGTAATTCAATGCGATGCGTGAGCCGCTGGGCACCTGGATGTGGCTGGGGGCAAGCTCATCTAACTGTTGCTGTTGCGGCCAGGTGAGCTGGGTGTTGAGTGCTGTTTGCAGGTCGAGTGTGTTGAGGTGGCTGAGGCGACTCATGCCGGTGAGAAAGGGGGCTAGCCATTCGTCCAGGGTATTGAGTAAGGATTGATTAGAAAGGTCGGGCCAGTTGTCTGACAGGTGCTGATGTAAAAATTGCAGCCGTTGTTGCCACTGCCGGTTGCTTTTGCGCCAAGGCAGGCATTGCAGGCCGGTTTGGTGAATGCCGTTTATCAGTGCTTTGTTAATAAGCTCCGGGTCTGGATTGTCTAGCTGTTTTTCTTCCAGCACCAGGGTACCAAGGCATTGTGTTTTTGATGCTTGTACAGTCTTGTTGCGTTGATCCCAGGTGATATTGTTGTTTGTTTTGATGAACTCACTAAAATGTTGATCGATTTTTTGTGCGTCGATGGCAGCGGCCAGAAAGATGCGTGCGTCGGTTTGCCTTGCGCCGAGTTCAGCGATGACCAGGTAGGGCTCGTTGGCCAGACTTTCGTATTCACCAAATTCTGCACCACGACCGTTGGCCAGCAGATAACGACCGTCCTTGCCAGGGCGACGTTGGGCGATACGGTCAGGGTAAGCCAGACCGAGTAGTACGCCTGTGAGTGACAGGTCGCTTTTGTTTCCGTTGATGTTGAGTTGTTGTTGCCACTGTTTGGCAGATTGTTGAATGCGTTTTAGCCTGGTCTGTTTGCTGTTTGTTTCTAGCAGCCTCAGACGGCTATTGATGTCGCTGTCAGGCTGGTCGGTTTTACGCAGTGGATCGCGTTCGGATAATAATGCCGCGATCTGACAGGCCAACTTGCCTGCGCCCATCTGTTGGCCTTTTAAAATCATGTGCGCCAGGCGTGGGTGTAGCGACAGTTTTGCCATCTGCAGGCCGTGGTGGGTGATGCGTCGATTGTCATTCAGCGCGCCAAGTTGTGTGAGTAAATCCTGGGCCTGGTTGAAGGTTGCCTTAGGGGGCGGATTGAGCCACTGTAGCTGAGCTGGATCATGGCAGCCCCACTGGGCCAGTTCCAGAGCCAGCGGGGCAAGGTCAGCATCGATAATTTCAGCTGCCGAGTGGGCCAGCAGATGTTGTCCCTCGGGCCAGAGGCGATAGCAACTGCCGGGTTCCAGTCGGCCGGCTCGGCCGCGGCGCTGCTCGGCCGAGGCCTGGGAAATATTGATAGTTTCCAGTCGGGTCAGGCCCGTGCTTGGCTCGAAACGCGGCACCCGTGCCAGGCCAGAATCAATAACGATACGAACACCTTCAATGGTCAGGCTGGTTTCGGCAATGTTGGTGGCCAACACAATTTTGCGCTTGCCGGTCGGTGCTGCTTGTATCGCTCTTGCCTGTGCATCGAGGGACAGGTCGCCGTAGAGAGGGGTGATTAAAATATCATCCCCCAGCATCATTTGTTGCAGTTGTTGTTCTAACTGACGTATCTCACCAGTACCGGGTAGGAAGACCAGTGCACTACCGGTTTCCTGTTGCATGGCCTTGCGGATAACGCTGGCCTGGTGTTGCAATAGTTGTTCGCGTTTGGCGTTTGGCGGTGGTGCGAGGTGATGAATTTCAACCGGATAACAACGGCCTTTGCTGCTAACCACGGGGGCGTTGCCGAGCAGCTTTGCCGTCGCCGCACCATCGAGGGTGGCGGACATGACCAGAATTTTCAGGTCATGGCGCAGGGCAGACTGGCTTTCCAGGCACAAGGCCAAGCCTAAATCGGCCTGCAGGCTGCGTTCATGAAATTCATCGAAGATTACCAGGCCGACACCGCTGAGCGCTGGGTCGCTTTGCAACATGTGACTGAGTATGCCTTCGGTGACCACCTCGATGACGGTGTTTGGGCCAATTTTTGTATCCATTTTGATACGGTAGCCGACAGTTTGGCCCGCTCGTTCGCCAAGGCTTGCCGCCATAAAGCCGGCGGCATTGCGTGCTGCCAGTCGGCGTGGTTCGAGCATGATGATTTTTTTCCCAGCCAGCCAGTCGCTATTGATTAAGGCCAGCGGCACGCGGGTGGTCTTGCCTGCGCCAGGCGGGGCTTGCAGAACCACATTGAGGCAAGTCGAGAGGGTCTGGGTTAATTTATCGAGTATTGAGTCAATGGGCAGTGGCATGTTTTTTTTGATTTAGGTGGAAAAAATAGTGTTTTTTGTGAGCTTGAACACGATCAAGAAAAGGTCAGTTTGGGTTGATTTTACAAAGCTATAGCCATAACGCTATGGGTATATTGTGTCCTATCACCTAAATCTTGTCAGCACGATCACATAAATTGAATATATTGCGCTATTTTGGCGGCGAGTATCGAGCAAAATCAATCAATATTTGAGTGATGCAAAAAGTTGCCTAAAGTAATTGGTGGATGTGACGATGAACTGACCGTCATGGATAAAAACATTAGGGGTGTGATATGGCTTGCGAAGGGTATGTACATAAACGGCTTGTGTATGAAGTTGGCTTTAGAAAAAAAAGGCCAGATACAGAGCC
>JAJRWO010000214.1 GCA_024276775.1 Gammaproteobacteria bacterium
GGAGAATCCATGCGAAAAAAAACAGGCCAATGTTGACTCACTGTGAACACTTGATGTAAAAATGTCGGGGCTGCAAGAAGGAAGGGTGCAGGTGTTCACGCTTCACAAAATTCGGTGTTCATAGTTGTAGTAATACGCACCAAGCGTCTTATTGGATGACGAAATTGGTAAATAGCACCTCTTGTACACCGGTAGGGTATTTGTGCCCATCCTCTGTTTTAGCCGTGCCATGGGAATCAATATCAGCATACTTAAGCAAGGTCTCCTGAATTTTCTCTAGCGCATCCTGACGCAGTTTTTCTCGCTGTTTCAAACCCATGACTGCGGCAATGTCGCGATGAGCAAACAGCATCAGCAATTCATGACGTATGGGTGCGCGATGATCCTGAACTGCCTGAATAGCATGGCTATCCATCGACATTAGATCAATTGCAAGTTGCATGAAGCGCATCCGGTTGCCGTCAATAATATTGACGACAAAGGCAGGTTCAAGGCTGAGGTAATTGGCCTTGCCATCGGTAATAGTGGCTCCACCGCCGCCCGCTGCAATACTGGCAGTGCTGATTAGCAGCAGACTAAGCATTATTATTTTGCCGAGCGGCTTAAAAAAATGGCTAATACGTCGTATTTTAAGACTCAAAACCTGCATGCCCCTATTTCTCCTTGTGGACGATATAAACAGGCTGAATAAAGTCAGTGACAACTTTTGCTATAAAGCCTTCCTCTAGATATCGGGGCAGGGCAGCAGAGCTTGAGTGCTAATCAGTAAACAATATCGTCAGTGCCTCGATGCATGGAATATTGGCCTACGCTGATAACGCTATGATTTAATCTGGAAGCCAATAAATTCGCTATTTTTAGGCATCCTGCAAGAAACTCATGCTGTCTCAGGTTAATGCTGACGGATTAAAGATTCGGTCGTGTTCAACAATGGCGTACCGGTCTGTCATACCTGCGACATAATCGGCAACGGCCCGGGCACGTCCTGCCTCGCCCTGACGTGATTCCAGCCGCTCGCATTTTTCAAATTGTTCTGGTGGCAACATTTTTGCTTCTGCCATAAAGGCATCAAACAGGTTTTTAATCACCCTGCCGGCCTTGTTGCTCATGCGCTGCACCCGGTAATGTTGGTACAGTTGTTTGCGCAGAAACTGTTTTAACTGCAAATTCAAATCACCCATATCAGCACTGAAGCAGACCATCGGTTCAGACAGGTCACGCACTTCCGTAATCGAGCCGGGCTTATATTTGTTCAGGTTCTGCTGGGTATTGTTAATCAAGTCAGCCACCTGATCATTAATCATACGACGAATAATTTCATGTACCATACGCCGGCCGCTAATATCAGGATAAAGTCCTTTAACCACGTCATACTGACACCGAAATAATTTGATTTCACAGAGCTGCTCTACGCTTATCAGGCCCGCCCGCAGTCCATCATCCACATCATGATTATTGTAAGCAATTTCATCGGCCAGATTGGCCAACTGCGCTTCCAGGCCTGGCTGGGACTTTTGCAAAAAGCGTTGTCCTATCTCATCCAGCTGCCGTGCCTTATCCAGATTGCAATGCTTTAAAATACCTTCGCGGGTCTCAAAGGTAAGATTCAACCCTTGGAAGTCGGCATATTTTTCTTCCAATTCATCAACCACCCGCAGTGACTGCAAATTATGCTCAAAACCACCGTAATCACGCATACACTGGTTCAAAACATCCTGACCCGCATGCCCAAATGGTGTGTGACCGAGATCATGAGCCAAGGCAATGGCCTCGGTCAGATCTTCATTTAATTGCAGAGCACGGGCAATGGAGCGGCCTATCTGTGCCACTTCGATTGAGTGGGTCAGGCGAGTGCGGAACATATCGCCTTCATGGTTCACAAATACCTGGGTTTTATATTCCAGCCGACGAAATGCAGCCGAGTGAACAATCCTGTCCCGATCACGCTGATATTCACTTCTAAATTGTGGCACGGGTTCCGCAACCAAGCGGCCACGCGAGACCTGCGCGTGAGCCGCATAGATCGCTAGATGCCTGTCATTATCCGCCATTCTCACCCCTTTCATCCGTCAGGCTTGACACTGTTGCAGGGTCTGATCCAACCGCGCAGCATCAAATTCATCCGTCACCACCGCTTCACCCATTGCCTTTAACAACACCAACCGAATTTGGCCATCCAATACTTTTTTGTCCACTGCCATCAGGTCTTTCATTTTTTCGATACTGATGCGCGGCCCCCTTACCGGCAAATTGGCGCGTTGTAAAAGCCTTTCCACACGCGTCACATCGGCGCTTGTTAACCAACCCAGCCGTGCGGAAAGGTCTGCCGCCATATACATGCCCACTGCCACCGCCTCGCCATGCAACCATTCACCATAGCCCATGGCCGTTTCGATGGCATGGCCAAAGGTGTGGCCTAAATTCAACAAGGCACGCTGACCACGTTCGTGCTCATCAGCGGCAACCACTTCGGCCTTGTTCATGCACGAACGCTCAATCGCATAAACCAGAGTATCTACATCACGCCCAACCAGGGCGTCCATATTGTCTTCCAGCCAAAGCAAAAATGGCTTATCCCGGATCAGGCCGTATTTAATAATTTCTGCAATTCCAGCACTCAGTTGTCGATCATCCAGGGTACTGAATACATCGGTATCCGCAATGACACACTTGGGCTGATAAAAAGCTCCAATCATATTTTTACCTGCCGGGTGGTTCACCGCTGTCTTACCCCCGACAGACGAATCCACTTGGGCCAATAATGTCGTCGGTACTTGTATAAAGGGAATGCCGCGCTGATAACAGGCCGCAGCAAAACCCGCCATGTCGCCAATCACACCTCCGCCAAGGGCAACAATACTTGTTTGCCGGCTCATGCGTTTTTCAAGCAAGGCGGTAAAAATATTGTTCAACTGCGCCAGTGTTTTATATTTTTCACCATCGGGCAGAATTACCGCTTCAGCCC
>JAJRWO010000215.1 GCA_024276775.1 Gammaproteobacteria bacterium
AGGTTGTCGACGATAGATTGAGATAGCACGTTTGCAGGCTTGAAGCAGCTCGATGGCGCTGGCGTGCTCAAATTGAAAACCAGTGGCCTTGCCACGCACGATGTTTTCATCACTGGCGTCAATGACCGTATCAGCCAAACCGCCAGTGTGACGAACAATAGGAACAGTGCCATAGCGCAGACTGTAAATTTGATTCAGACCACAGGGTTCAAAACGGGATGGCATCAAAAACATATCAGCCCCCGCCTCGATTTGGTGGGCTAGGGCCTCACTAAAACCGATATGAACCGCAATCTGTTGCGGATATTTGACGGCAGCCGCTTCAAGCGCGGCCTGAAAATCCTTATTTCCCGTGCCCAATACCACTAATTGTGCACCTGATTCGACTAGCTGTGGAATAATAGCCAGTACTAGGTCGATACCTTTTTGTTCAACCAGTCTACTCACCAGCCCCAGCAATGGCGTGTCGGCCTGTTGCGGCAAGCCAAACTGTTTTCGCAATTCGGGTTTGTTTTTAGCCTTGCCACCTAACGCGCGACTATCAAAATGATGTTTCAGATACGAATCATCGGCCGGATTCCACTGTTTATAGTCAACACCATTAAGTATGCCCACCAAGCGGTCGGCACGGTGATTGAGCAGGCCGTCAAGACCGTAACCAAAATAAGGCGTACGGATTTCCTCGGCATAGGTTGGGCTGACGGTGCTAATCATGTCAGCAAACACCAGCCCGCCTTTTATAAAGGAGAGGCCACCGTGAAACTCAAGCCCCTGCATGCCCCAGAGGTAGTGCGGCAGGTTCAGACTCTGGAATTTATTTGAGTCAAAATGGCCGTGATAGGCGAGGTTATGAATAGTGAAGACAGTCGCCGGGCGATGAGGATGGGGTGACAACAGCGCCGGAACCAAACCGCTCTGCCAATCATTACAATGGACAACATCCGGTTGCCAGTCCAGCGCTGCCTGATTGAGGGCGACAGCACTGACGACACGGCAAAAGATGGCAAAACGCTCGGCATTATCAGCCCAGTCGTGGCCGTCGGGGTCACAGTACGGGCCACCAGGACGGTCAAAATGCGTGGGCGAATCAACCAATAAGAGTTTGACGCTGGTACCGGGCAATCGACCTTCAAGCAGACGCACCGTTTCTGGCACCCCGTCCATATGAAAGCTGACAAAACCCAGCTTTTTAGCCTTGCGCATGGCGTCACGGTAGGCAGGCATAATGATGCGAACATCGTTGCGCAGAGCTTTGAGCGCAACGGGCAGGCTGCCTGCGACATCGCCCAGGCCGCCTGTTTTGATGAGAGGATAGGCTTCGCTGGTAACGAAAAGAATTTTGTTGTTTAGCATGAGGGTCTGCTTGATTGAATATCATTATGTACGGCTGACTGATGAAGCGAGAATAACATGCCCCTTGCATTTTTGAACATTTTGCCTAGCGTGAAAGAAAACCAGGGATGACCAAGATTTCTATCATTTTGAGGCTTGGGTTTATTGTTAATGTTGTTTTATAACCGCTGGCAATGGTTTCTGTTTCATTCAAGCAGATGAAGCCGATGACCGTATTGCACTTAATCTATTTTTGCCTCACCTTTATCAAGTTTTGTTATCAATGGACGACATACAGCGGGTATATGGGGTGTACCATATTAATGGTTTATCTAGTCGAAATTAAATACAACCTGGATCCTGCCAGCGATCCGCGCTATGTAAGTGCGAGCACTGACAGAATTTAGGTACAAACAAGGAGGTTCATCATGCGCATGGCACTGATTGGTTTGGGAAAAATGGGCGGCAATATGGCACGCCGTTTGTGTCGCGGCGGCATTGAGGTTGTGGGGTATAACCGTTCGCCAGAAATTGTCAATACGCTGGCTAAGGAAGAAAGCATGATCCCGGCGGGGTCTTTGCGTGAGGCAACGGAGAAACTGATCGCACCGCGCGTGGTGTGGCTGATGCTACCTTGCGGTGATCCGACTGAGACGGCGATTGAAGACCTGCTTAAGATGCTTGAACAGGGTGATGTGGTGGTTGATGGTGGCAACTCCAATTATCATGACAGCCAGCGTCGTGGCACATTGTTGGCTCAGCAGGGCATTGGTTATGTTGATTCCGGCACCTCGGGAGGTATTTGGGGGCTGGATAATGGCTACTGTTTAATGGTTGGCGGTGAAAAGGCTGCCGTCGCTGAAGTCGAACCGGCTTTGAAGGTGTTGGCCCCAGCTGAAGATCGTGGCTGGGCCCATGTAGGCCCTGTGGGGGCGGGTCATTTTACCAAAATGATCCACAATGGTATCGAATACGGCATGATGCAAGCCATGGCTGAGGGCTTTGCGTTGATGAAGGGCAAGGAAGAATTTAACCTTGACTTGGCTCAAATTTCTGAATTGTGGCGTCACAGCTCGGTGGTACGTAGTTGGTTGCTGGATTTGACTGCTGATGCCCTTAAAGTTGATCAAAACCTGACAGAAATCGCCCCTTTTGTACCGGATTCTGGCGAAGGTCGCTGGACGGTGGTTGAGTCTATTGATCAGGGAACGGCTGCGCCAGTACTGAGTCTGGCGATGATGATGCGTTTTACGTCTCAGGATCAAGAAGGTTATGACTTTAAATTGTTATCGATGATGCGTAATGCCTTTGGTGGTCATGCGGTGAAAAAGGCCAGCGAATAATGGCTAAAATTGATTCCTGCACCATTGTCATTTTTGGCGCTACCGGCAATCTGTCACGCGTAAAACTGATGCCAGCCTTGTATGCGCTGGAAAAGAGTGGACGCTTGCCTGACGGGACGACAATTCTAGCTTTTGGCCGTCGCCCTTGGTGTCAGAAGGAATGGCTGGCCGAAGTAGCATCCATGCTTGATGCCAAATATCCAGAGGGTTATGACCAGGCTGCTTTTGAACGCTTTAGCGCCAAGCTTTGCTACTTTCAGGGGGACCTAACCGACGATAGTTCATTCAAAGCCTTGAGTGAGAAAATATCGAATGATCCTCGTTACAGCCCCAATGCCCAGTTTTATATGTCGATCCGTCCCGCCGAATTTGGCCTGGTGATAGAAAAACTAGGCAATCATGGCCTGCTAGATGAACGCCATGGCTGGCGCCGAGTGGTGATAGAAAAGCCGTTTGGTTATGACCTGCTTAGCGCCCAGTCATTGCAAACAGCCTTGAATAAACACCTGAATGAAAGCCAGATCTATCGCATTGATCACTACCTGGGAAAATCCACCGTCAGAAATATTTTGGTATTTCGTTTTGCCAATCTGTTGTTGGAGCCACTATGGAACCGCAACTACATCGATCATGTGCAAATCACCCACTCTGAAACCATTGGCATTGGTTCGCGGGCAGATTATTACGACGGTGCTGGCGCCATGCGCGACATGATTCAAAGCCACCTGATGCAGTTGTTTGCCTTGGTGGCAATGGAACCACCGGCGGGCATGGATGACGAGTCACTGCGTGACGAAAAGGTTAAAGTGCTGAAATCAGTACGACCAATCCCGCAAAATGCAGTGCATGCCCACGCCTTTCGTGGTCAATATAGCGGTGGCAATATCGCCGGCGAATCAGTGCTTGGTTATCGCGAAGAAAAGGGGGTACCGGAAGGCAGTACGACGGAAACCTACGCGGCATTAAAACTATATGTTGATAACTGGCGCTGGAAGGGGGTACCTTTTTATCTGCGTACCGGCAAACGCATGGCCGAGACATCTTCGGCAATCTGCATTCGTTTCAAACGCCCACCGCAACACCTGTTTCGTGGTGCCAAGATAGACCAGTTGCAACCCAACTGGTTGTTATTGGGGATTCAACCCAACGACTGCCTGAAGTTGGAAATCAATGTTAAAGAACAGGGCACATCCATGAAGACCCGCCTGCTCAGCCTTGATGCCAGTTATCACGATGAAAACAGCACGCCAGGGGATGCCTACGAAGACTTGTTGCTAGATGTCATGCGTGGTGACCACTCCCTGTTTCTGCGTTACGACGAGGTGGAGTGGGCCTGGCGAGTGGTGGATCCTATTCTCAAAGTCTGGTCGATGGAACGTGATTTTATCAATACCTACCCAGCCGGTTCCTGGGGTCCGCGAGGGACTTAT
>JAJRWO010000216.1 GCA_024276775.1 Gammaproteobacteria bacterium
GAGAGCAGGTGAACGTGAGAGACTTGAGCCAAAATTTGTGCTGGCAAGGTGTCATCACCACTCGCGCCAGCACCATGATCCATGCTCGACATATCCATCTGCGAGTGATCCATACCCGCCATGTTCATCTCACCCATTTCATCTTCGTCATCAAAGGAAAATTCTTCCTCGACAAACCCCTTTTCGGCAATGGCAGCAGCTTCATTGGTCGAAAGGCTTTTATCGGCATAATGGTCAGCAATGGCTTGCGGTGTCATACCCACCGATAAGGCTGCATTTAACACGGCGGCCAGATAGCCGCTACCCAAGATGATGACAAAGCCAGTAATCAGCGCCTTCCAAGACAGCGATAAACTAGCGAAATTAAACCGGTTTAATTGTGGCATCAATTAGCGCTCCATATCGTAGGTTTTCAGCCACAGTAATCCACCCAATTCAACAGGATAATCTTTGCCCTCATGAACCATGGTTTCACTACTTTCAACCAATGCGGCAAACCCCCACCAACCAGATTTTGGCATGGTATAAGCGAATACACCATTGGCATCCGCCTTTATGGTTTGAGTGATAAACGGGTCTGCAGGCGGCTGCACCTCGCCTTTGTCGTTGTAATACTCCACCTCAACACGGGCAAAGGGGACAGGCGCTCCATTGTGTTTGACGATGCCACGAAACAGGTTGTTGGTCCACAGGCCATAAGGGCGGGTGAGTGGTACGATCTCCACCGTCAGTCCCAGCTCGTGATCCCAGCCCTCCTCCATGCCAAAAGCATTCACCACTGCCTTGGTGTAATGGATAATAAAACGCTCTTCTGCCGCCTCCCAGTAAGGCTGGGGCTGCACAAAAAAGAGGTGATCGCCCGGCTTACGGATTTTATATTGAGTGCTGTAGGCCGACAAGGTCTCCCCTACACGGTCAATATAGCGGCTCTTTTGCAGTGTATCGATCAGGTTAGTTTCTTTTCCTGCAACCCAAACACCAAATCGCTTGGGTTTTTTCATGTTGAGACCCATCCCCTCAAAGGGGTGGGTAAAAAATAGATCAACATTGAGCTGACGATTTTCACCTGCGGAAATAATGTCGTCCGAAGGAATGACCATCTGAAAATGTGCCATCGCTGGCGCAGTCACTGCCGCCATCGCAGCGACAATGACCAGTCTGCTTAGTAACCGGTTAAAGCCTGATAGATAATGTTTCATACGATCTCCTGCCCTTTGTTATAACGAAGTACTCCAACCCATGCTCCAGCGATACTTTTCATCGTTGGATATCCCCGTCAGCTCTTGATAAACAGGATAGGAAAAGTTGGCATAAATACCCTGCTTGTCGTTAATCGCGAAATTAATACCGGGCGACAAATAGACCACATCACCACCACTGTTCTTTTTAATCTCATCGTTCTCAATGTCTTGATCGAAGAATATACCATTAAGCTCGATAACAGGCACGATTGAACCGTGGTGTGCAAAACTCGTTGCCACATCAAACTGCCAGGAGTTACCCGCACGAAATTGTTTAGCACCCTGTGTACCAACACGATAGATCATATTCGCATCAACGGCAATTTGCTCCGTGAGGTGACCACTGTAAGCCACACCCCCTTGAAAGGTAAGGGCGCCACTGCCCGGTTGATTGTGTGTACCAATGATTTCGCTTTCACCCGTCCCTTTATTGACATCTGTTCTATTGGTTATTTTGCCTGTTGGCAAGATAACACCAAAAACAGAGGCCCACTGATTATCGCCATCATTGAAGAACCGGTAGCGACTTGTTATCAGCATATCGCCAATACCAGGAGATTCTGCCGTGCTCGAAATACACTGGGCACTGCCAGAATTGCCAGTAACGGCCGGTGTCGCAGAAAAACAGGCGCTGGCATTTGCATCACCGTTATCTTTAAACCCTTTGAAATTATTGTATTGCAACATCAAACTGATATCCATGTCTTCATTGACCGGAAAACCAAATGAAAGAAAGTAGGCATCTTCACTGGAGTGCATATGAACATCTTCCCCCTGCGCCCTGAAATCAATCAACTGCTGATCGCTGAAGGTTTCATAGCGGCGCGCATCCCAACGCAATGAAACCACCTTCTCTTCAAGAATGGCTGCACCAACCGCATTGATACTGCCACCGCCTCCGCCACGTATGGATTCACCATGGGCAAAAGCAGGTGACATTCCGCCGACCAGCAGAGGCATTCCTGCGGCGACAACAAATAGGGATTTGTGTAAAAATTTTAACATTTTAGTCCTTAACTCCTGATAATTTTCTCGACAAGGTATTGGCTTGATGACAGTAAAGAAGAGGTGGAAGCCTCTCCCCTTCCGTAGGTATTAATAAATGAAAACAGCCATTTGCCCCATAATCGTGTTATTCCCCATTAACATCTGGACAAGCAACCATCTTTAAATAGCATGATATTTTGATTATACTGCCACTGCCGTGGCACAAAGTCAACATTCGTAGCACCACCTATTTATGCTTAAACCCTGCTAAAGTTTTCCTGAATTCGGTCGTTGCAGCCACTGAATGATCCATAATAATCGAAGCACTACTTAAATCACACAAGGAAAATACAAAATGGAAGGAAAGCATCAACATACTCATGAGCATGATCATCAACACACTCATCAACATGAACATGACCACAGACATAGCGATGGCACCCGACATAGCCACGGCCACGAACATAATCACACCCATGGGCATGGTCACCAGCACGAACATCAACATAACCACACCGCTGGCAATAGTGAGCACGACCATCAGCACGGAGAAAGTGAACTAGAGGGGCATGATCATAACCATGCCGATCATGACAACGAGCCGCACGAACACAGTCACTAATTCTGACCTAAAAACAACAACCCCATAATACCGGCTAACACATCACCCTCGGAAAGGAATTGGCAGGGCGTGATTTTAGTCGGTGGGGGAATTGCTAACAGCAGCTATTCCCGCAATACAATAGCGTCGAACGGGGAATGCTGAAACGTGTTTTGCCAGCTCGGTTTTCAGCGCCCCCTACCTAGAAATGTTAATCTTCAGCACAATTGTTAATCCGTGCAGAGTACAAGCTAAGCTATTATA
Organism: Gammaproteobacteria bacterium; assembly: GCA_024276775.1. Lineage (GTDB taxonomy): Bacteria > Pseudomonadota > Gammaproteobacteria > Tenderiales > Tenderiaceae > Tenderia. The sequence goes on from JAJRWO010000216.1 coordinate 3,094, forward strand.
ATACTTTAATATCCTATCCTGACCTGGCGAAGTCTTTGTGGATAAGCGGTCGCGCTTTTCACACCGCAGGCTGTCTGTTGGCAGGCACTAGCAGCAATAAACCCCGTAATAACCTTGATGTCGGCATGGGTCTGACACTGTTTTTTTAATTCTGGAGTTAGGCATGAAATTCTTTCGTACTCTTAGCATGGCACTGTTATCCCTGACACTTGGACTGGCCACACTTCCCAGTCAGGCCGAAGACAAGATACCCGCCCCGGACTTCACTTTGAAAAGCCATAGTGGTGAAAACATCAAACTCAGCGAATTACGCGGTGATGTGGTAATGATCAATTTTTGGGCATCATGGTGTGTCCCCTGCTTACAGGAAATGCCCGCCCTGGAGAAAATTCATCAACGCTACAAAGACCTTGGTTTTACCCTGTTGGGCGTTAATGTTGAACAAGATATTAGCGAAGCAAAGGCCTATCTGAAAAAAGTTAATGTCAGTTTTCCAATTCTGTTTGACCTTAACAATCAAGTTAGCAATGAATATGAAATCAGTGGCATGCCAACCACTTACCTGGTTGACCGTGACGGTAATCTGCGCAAACTTTATATCGGCTACCAACCTGGCACCTCAGAAGAGGTTTACATGCGCGAAATTAAAACCTTGCTGAAAGAATAGAATGACCAAAAGTCTCCTCACAATCGGCCTATTGCTAGTGCTTGGTGGCTGCTCAATTCAGCCCTGGGTCAAACCCTATGAGCGGGCTGAGTTAGCCGACCCCATCATGAGCCTTAATCGCGACCCGATTTCATCAAGTTATATTAATCATGTCTATCAAGCACGTGAAGGTGCGCGCGGTGCAGAAAACGGACAAGGCGGTGGCTGTGGCTGTAATTAGAAAAAACAAATATCTTAACAAGGTTGCCGCCGGGACTATCGCACTTGGTATTACCTTCCCATTGATGGCTGCCATTCTGCCTGCCGATCGTTTTGATGCCTTGCTGCATTCTTATAACGGCGGCGGCATGGAGATCAACGGTCCGTCACTATTCATTCGCAAGATGCTTGGCACCAACACCTCGGTCTCTGCTAATTATTATGTCGATTCCATCAGCAGCGCATCCATTGATGTGATTACCTCTGCCAGCCCCTATAAAGAAGAGCGCAAGGAATATTCTGTAGGTATTGAATATCTGCACGACAAAAGCATTATGAGCGTTAACTACAGTAATAGTGAAGAGAATGACTACCAGGCAAAAACCTACAGCGTCAGTATATCCCAGGATTTTTTTGGTGACCTGACGACCCTGTCCATGGGCTATGCCCGTGGTAATGACATCGTGCAACGCATCGTCAACAGCCCGAGCGGAAAAATTCTTGACCTGAACTTTGGCAGCCAAAACACGGATCGTCACAACTTTCGCCTTGGCCTGTCACAAATACTCAGCAAATACATGTTGCTGGGACTGAACTACGAGTTAATCACCGACAAGGGCTTTCTTAACAACCCCTATCGTCAAGTTCGTTTTGCCGATGGCAGCAAAGCATTTGAAAATTACCCCAACACACGTTCAAGCAATGCTGTATCAGCACAACTTAAGTACTACCTTCCCTACCGCGCCGCAATCACGGGCGAATTAGGAATATTTAATGATACCTGGGCGATTAATGCCAGCCACCTGAAATTAGCTTATAGCCACCCTATCAAAAATAATTGGATCATCGATCTGCGCTATCGTTACTACGATCAAAGCCGTGCCAGTTTTTACAGCGACCTCTTCAGCGCAGCTGATGCACAAACCTATCTGGCACGGGATAAAGAACTCAGTAGCTTCAACAACCAAACCATTGGCTTAAGTGTCAGTTATGACCTGTCTCAGGATGGTTGGAAACGGGTAGACAAAGGCAGCATCAATATTGCCTTTGATCATATGATATTTGATTACCAGGACTTCAGGGATGCCTCAATTCAAGGTATCGAGATTGGCACAGAACCGCTCTATAGCTTTTCCAGCAATGTCATACAAATATACCTGTCCATTTGGTATTGAATTTTTCAGACTGACAGCAACAACCTGTTGAATCAACATTTTACAATTATTTATTGATATTTACCGTTAAATAAATCCCGCCTCAGCCGTTATTCATTAAGCGCCATTAATTTTTCTGGAATGAACATGAATTCAATATCGATTAATGAACTTTCAATCCTGATTGTCGAGCCGTTAATGACATCGACACGGTTCATTGAAAAACAGCTGATAAAGCTTGACGTTAGAAATATTGAATGCTGCCGCAATGGCGCAGATGCCTTGGCCAGCATGCGTAGAAGTCTGCCCGATTTAGTGGCAAGTTCAATGTACCTGCCCGACATGACAGCGACCGACTTAATTGGAACCATGCGAACTGACCCCGAACTGGAAGAGGTTTCCTTTATGCTGATATCCACAGAAACTTCCTTTGCCAAGCTTGATCCGCTTCGGCAAGCAGGTATTGTTGCCATTTTACCCAAGCCATTTACCAGCCATGACATGCGCCGGGCACTGGTAGGCACCACAAGGTTTATCGATATCGGCAGGACTGAAATTGAGGATCTAAATCTGGATGAATTAAAGGTTCTGGTGGTTGATGACAGCCTAATGGCACGCAAGCACATTGGCCGGGTCTTAAAAAACCTGGGGATTGAAAATATTACCGAGGCCGAAAATGGCCGTGAGGCTGTATCAATTCTTGAAAGAAGCTTTTTCGACATGGTGTTCACTGATTACAACATGCCGGAAATGGACGGTGAAGAATTAACCCGCTATATCCGCGAGAACAGCATACAACGCAGTGTGCCAGTATTAATGGTCACAAGTGAAGAAAACGGCAGCCGTTTGGCAGCAGTGCAACAAGCCGGTGTTTCCGGCATTTGCGATAAACCCTTTGAAACGGACACTGTGCTGAGAATGATTCAGGACATTCGCGCCACCTCATAAAACGCGACTAAAATGAAAAGGCCGGGCAACACTGAGTTGACCCGGCCTTTTATTTTCCATTCTATCCGTTAGGCAATCTTAGACATTGCTCGTTTTACCCGCTCAGCATAGTCCGCATCCGCCTGAGCGAACTGCGCCAGCATCCTTTCCTGGGCTGACGCCGATGCATGCACCAAGCCACCAGCGATGGTCAGCGTCAAGGCGTTCTTTTGCACATCGCTCATTAAACGATACAATTCACCCGCCTGACTGTAGTGATCATACTCAGCTGTATCATGGGGTTTAATCCAGGCATCAGCCTCCACTGGCATGGGCGGTGCAGCCACTTGTGGTGCTGGCACCGCTGCGCCTTGGTCAGCGCGATCATTCGGATAAAAATTCACCCCACTGCCCCCAGCAGGACATATGCCTGCCATTGCACCATCGCGCTGATAATGATTTACCGGGCACTTGGCTGCATTGACCGGAATCTGATTGGCATTGGCACCAATACGGTGGCGATGGGCATCCTGATAGGCCAGCAAACGCGCCTGCAACATACGATCAGGTGAGGCACCAATCCCTGGCACCAGATTACTTGGGGCAAAGGCGGCCTGCTCCGTCTCAGCAAAATAGTTGTCAACATTGCGGTTCAGTGCCATCTGACCAATTTCAACCAGAGGAAAATCACTATGTGGCCAAACTTTCGTCAGATCAAATGGATTAATGCGATAGTGCTGTGCTTCAGCCTCCGTCATGATCTGCACCTTCACCGCCCAGCTGGGATAGTCACCATTATCAATGGCATCGATCAAATCCTGCTGGGCACCAAAAGATGGCAAACCCGCCGCTTCTGCATCAGAAACATTCTTGATACCTTGATTGGTTTTCAAATGCCACTTAACCCAAAAACGCTCACCCTTGTCATTCCAGAAGCTCAGCGTGTGCGAGCTAAAGCCGTGCATGTGCCGGTAAGAGGCCGGAATACCCCGATCCGACATCAGAATGGTCATCTGATGCAGCGAATTAGGGTGATTGGCCCAAAACTCAAACATAGCGGCAGGATTGGGCAGATTAGTGCGCGGGTCTTTCTTTTGCGAATGAACAAAATCAGGAAAATTGATCGGATCATTTAAAAAAAATACCGGTGTATTGTTGCCTACCAGATCGAAATTACCCTGCTCAGTATAAAATTTAATCGCAAAACCACGTGGATCACGGGCATAATCACTGGAATCCTGGCCACCACCCACGGTGGAAAAACGCACAAATACATCCGTCTGCTGGCCTTCAGTTTGCAGGAAGCTGGCAATACTGTGCTGACTCATTCCCTTGCTCAACGTAAAAGTGCCGTAGGCACCCGTACCACGCGCATGCACCACACGCTCTGGAATCCGCTCACGATTAAAGTGAGCCAACTTTTCAAACAAATAATGGTTGTCAAAGGTCAACGGCCCTCGTTCACCCACACTAATACTGTTATTGTCTTCTGGTACCGGGGCACCGCTTGAAGTCGTCAAAGTCGTCTTACTCATCGTTTTACTCCTTCATGGTGAGGTAAAATTTAATCTTGTTTCTTGAAACTCAGAATAGATGAAATACAAAATCATTCACTGAGACCTGTGGCGAACAGATGGACTATTTCGGCAAAATTTTAACCCATTTTTGCAGGATATTTTTCGACCTTCAAGGCGCAGCAACACCAAAGACCGGAAAATAGGCAAGAAAATGGGTTAAAATAATGATGTCCTCGTGTTTATATAGCGCAAAAAACTGCTCAGTCCCCCCTTATTAAGTCTTGAACAATACCCTTGGCCATACCAATATCGAAATTATTTAGCGCACTTTCCAAATTTTTTAGAGGCGCTACATATTCACTGCCAGCAGTATGCTGCTGTAAAGTTATCAACTGATTCTGCGCTGCACCCAGATCACTATCCAAGGATTGCAATACCCCATTCAACAATTCAGGCACATTAATGAGGTCATGCTCGGTCGGTGAGACCCGTGGCGATGTCACCTCCTGCACCTCCAGGATGGCAAGACCATCAACAACCAGCGCTAGATTTGCACAAAATGCTTCAAATACTGCATTCACCGCATCTATGTCGCCCTGACGACAAGCCTGTTCCATAGCGGCAGCGCTTACATACAACTGCTTAGCGCCAAGATTACCGCCACTGCCCTTTATTGTATGAGCCAGTTGTGCCGCTTCGTGCCACTCTTCTTGTTGAATCAACTGTTCAAATCGTATTATCGTCTTGGCGTGCTTGCCACAAAAATTGAGCAAAATGCGTTTATAGGCTGCCCAGTTACCATTCAAACGTTGCAGACCATCGGCGATATCAACACCCGCCAGACTCTCAGGTATAGTCTCTGTCATCATTTCCTGTGTTTGTGCTGCCGGTGGTTTTTTGCCTGGCTTAACCCAATCAGACAACTCCTTGAACAGAATCTCTGGATCAATGGGTTTTGTTACATGACCATTCATACCCGCCGCCCGACTCTTCTCGGCATCACCACTCAACGCATGAGCGGTCATGGCAATGATAGGCAATTGCTTGAAACGACCACCAAGACTGCGAATTTTGTCCGTGGCCAGAAAACCATCCATGACC
>JAJRWO010000217.1 GCA_024276775.1 Gammaproteobacteria bacterium
GAAACTGCCTGGGTGATTGATTATCCGCTGTTTGAGCGTATTCATTATCTACTGGTCGCCGGGTTTGATGTTTATGGCAACTTGGGCCATCGAATGAGTACCCGAATCTATATGGACTTTTTGCGCATGGAAGGAGAGGATTATTTTCTCGCTTTTCTCCCAGCCAGTCGGCGCAAGGCGATACGTGACTCTTGGTATGTGGGACAGCGCAGCACGATTGATGAGCTATTTTCTGCGCCACAAGCGTGGTTAAGCACCGAGTCAGTGACTGACTATCAGACTGATAACCCTCAACAGGAGTTGTATCAAAATATTAAAGCCAGGCTCGCAACTGTGGAGCAACAGGCAGAGGCAATGAACCGTTGCGGTCGTCTCAGGTGTGAAGAAAACGTAGCAAAAGATGCACGAATAAAGACAGATATTGCAATGGTGAAAATTGCGAAACTACAAGGGAAAAACCTGGAAACATTTCCTGATGTTGCTTTTGTACGAATCAAAATGGATCAGCCGAAAGAAGATTTTGGCTATACATTGATCCGCAATAAAGCTTATAAAAATGTCACCTCTTTTCTAGCCGATGAACATGAGCGCAACCGCGCTGATATTGACTCTGATTCAATGACCGTAGTGAAGTGGCTGGAGGGTTCCTATCCCAATTTCTTTTTTTCGGTCGCCTTATCCGAGATTGATGAATTTGCCAAACATTGTGCGGCTATTCGTAATCAGGCGGACTATAAGAAGTTTGTTGATCGCTATGGCGTGAGGCGAACAAACCCTGAATTCTGGCAGATGGCCGATTGGTTTCAGGGTGAATCAGCGAAGAACAAACTTGTTCAGGCGGGATTGTTTGATTTGAATCGTTATCATAATCGCTGAGCAGGAAAATGCCAATAGATCAGCCCCTGGGAGCAGAAAGCTATTCATTTACCCTGATCGCTATCCATCAATTTTCGCCAGGTAAAGTGCTCATAAACTCCAGACCAGTACATACCAAAGCCGATGGCAAACAGCAACTCTTCAATCGGCATAAACCACACCGTGACACCTGACAACACTTCCATGTTCCAGACACGATCAATATAACCTGGCGCACTCCACTCCAGACCTGCCAAAAAGATTGCGTAATAGACCAAAAACAGCAGACCACCGATCCAGGTTTTTCGTTTCAGGTCTGGCCGACAACGCATCGTTGCCCACGCTCCCGCAAACATGGCGAGAATAGAGGGGTAAATCGGATTCCAGGGAAAGTAATAAAGTGCAATAAAAACAATAAACGGTGCTGAGAGAGCGAGGTAATGGTAACGATGCTGACCGTGATGACGCACACAGCCCCCCACAGCTTGAGGAACCTTTTTACTCAGAAGATTATAAAATACCGAACCAATGCCCCCAATTCCAAAACAGAAAATCAGGCTTTCGATATCAAAGCCGGTATTCTCGGCCAGATCAAACAGACTCGGTGGCATCCAGTATTCCGGCACAAACAGCGGTTCAGTCAAACCAAACGGCATAGTAAACAAGCTTGCCCACAGCATCGCCCGCCGCTGAGCAGGAAAGCGCCAATAGACCAGCCCCCAGGGAATCAGAAATGCACTCGACCAGAGTAACCAGACATATTGATCAGACATCATATTTATCTCTCTTTTTTCTTAGAAAAATTATCACAACTTCGATATAACACAAACATTCCGACAACCGCCGACATGAGTGAACCCACAATAATGGAAAGACGTGCCTCCGCTAATAACTCAGCATCAACAAAAGCCAATAAGGTAATAAAAAGGCTCATGGTAAAACCAATACCGGTAATCGGCGGCATATCACAACCAGACAACATCACGCTACCAACCTAAAGAAATAGAAAAAAGTCATTTTAATCATATATAACCTCCTAAGGATCACAGTGCCGCCATGGAGTAAACAGCGTACGTAATTTATGGGTCGTGCTGCCAGTGATAGGTAAATAGGGTTCCAGCAACGCTTCAGCCTGCTGTTTGGCAGCCATCTGCACCTGTGCCCCGCCCTTACTGAGCGGCCAGGTAATTTCAGGAAGGTCGGGCTCAATTACCACAACTGGCGCACCACAACCACACCGACATTGACGAAAATCAATTGCTTTATCGCTCAGATACCAAGGGCGTTTGCGATAAAGTAATAGATAGAGAATTTCTACCAATGACCACGGTTGTTGCAACGCATGAGCCATCCCTTCCGATCCTTCACGACACACTGATGCGTGGTGAACGATCAAGGCATCAAGTTTGTGGCGGCAACAGATCGCTTCGGTCGAAGCCAATTAGATGGTCGCACCATCACTGAACAACTCTCCGTCGATTTCCACTGGACGATACAGCACCGGCATGGCGGCACTGGCCATAATACGAGGTGCCAAGTCGCCTGACGAAAAAAGGGTTTTACTGCCTTGCGTTAGATTGGTCGCAAGGGAATAAAACGGAATTGGGCAGGTTTCGAAGGTCTGTGTGGCGAGGTTATTACGGATGAAATCAATGGCCGCACTGCTCCCTGAAATACCCGTGTAACCCCTCCCCTTGTGCACTGCCATCTGCCAAATAAAACGCGACCATGAGTCGGGAGTCCAATACTCCCGTGTCTCTACACTGGCAAGACGCTCCGCCCATTGCTGTAGATCAGTACCACTGGCATAGACACCGCCCACCAGAGCACCCGCGCTGCAACCAGCAATAGCACCGATTTCTATACCCATTTGTTCCAATGCAAGCAAAAAACCGGTATGAGCGAACACTCCTCGCCCTCCCCCGGAACTCAACACCACACCAATTTTCTTTGTCTTTGCCATCAATCAGCCTACGATTACTCTCTTGCTCGCTGTTGCTGTCATCATTCCCCAGAACCAGTTGATTTTGTAGCGATCAATTCTTATATCATCAAACTCTGACAAAAACAGAAGCTTGTAACACTCTTTTTTTCCATATGTTTTGAAATGGGCTTTATTAAAAACCCGAAGAAACAGGCCATATATTTTACAGAGCATATAATCACCACACCAATCAGTAATCACCAAACTTCCTGCCGGTTTCAAGACGCGCATCATCTCTTTGAGCGCCACCATCGGTTCGCGAATATAGTGAAACATGCTACAAGAGACAATGACATCAAATGCCTCATCTTCAAATGGCAATTTTTCAGCCCAACTTTGCTCTATATGAACTTTTTTCGACAAGCGTTTCTCAGCGAGATCAAGCATACCCCGAGTTGGGTCAACTCCTGCCAAAATAGCATTGGGGTGGCGCTTTTCCAGTGCCGCCAGCAGCGCACCTGTGCCACAGCCAATATCAAGCAAACGTTCCCCCGCCTGAAGATCAACACGTTTCAATGTCTGTTTGAGCGTTGCTTCAACATAAAAGTGCCACCTCTCATCATATTCCTCTGCCAAATGGGCGTACTCTTTTTGAACAAAATTTTCATGATCGTTTTTCAATTCAGTACGTTCCATAACCACCGTCTTACGCCCACAACTCCAATACAAAATGACGCATCACAGCACTCAACACATCGCTGCGGGTGATAATGCCCTTTAACTCACCATCTGTGACAATCGGCAGCGCCCCGATACGCTGCTCAACAAACAGGCGGGCAACGTAGCGAATATCTGTATCAACACTGGCCGTCAATACCGGCAATTTCATCAACTCGCCTATTCGTGCATTTCTACTATTATTATGTGATACCTGTTGTTGATAATTTTCTGTTACACCACTTAGGTGGCGCAACACATCCCGTTCTGACACCATACCAAGCAATTCACCTGCAGACGAAACGATAGGCAGGTGACGAATCTGTTTCTCCTGGAATAACACCAAGGCATCGGCAACGACAGCCTGAGAGGATAAAGTCACCACTGGTGAACGCATAACTTTCTCGGCCACTACAACGTCAGTGGCCTGCGGCAACTCACTGATGGATTGATAAGCCTCCGCACCACTCTGTTCTCCCGCGTGCTCACGATGCTCTTTTTCATCAAAAGACCGCACAGGAGTCACCGCTGCCGTTTTCTCAACACCCGATTTTTTAACGACTTCATTCAGTGGCATCTGTTCATGGGCACTCAGCCCTTGTATATGAAATGTCATGGTTTAATTTCATTTTTATCACAAGGAGGCAATCTATCCACCTCCGCCTTGGTTCTGATGCGATAAAGCTTCTCCACTGGCAGTATCGCAACAATGCCATCGCCTTCCATATCAAGACTGGCAGCATCCATAATTTCTTTTGCAATAGCTTCGGCATCGCATACCTCAGTAAAAAGTTCGATGCGTGCATAATCTGTCAGCCAGTCC
>JAJRWO010000218.1 GCA_024276775.1 Gammaproteobacteria bacterium
CATATTTAGCAATCGCCTCAGCAACCTTGGTCGCATCAATTTGACCTTCGTCTGACAATGCCTTCAGCGCAGCCACAACTACATTCACCGCATTTACTTCAAAATGTTTACGCAGCTGCGCACGAGTATCGGAGCGACCAAAGCCATCGGTCCCCAGCACCTCGTAGCGACCCGGTACCCACTGGCGAATCTGATCCGCGTAATTGCGGATGTAATCCGTTGCCGCGATGAATGGACCTTTACGGCCTGCCAATATTTTCGCGACGTAAGGTACCCGCGCTGTTTCGGTTGGATGCAGACGATTCCAGCGCTCACAATCTTGTGCTTCACGGGTCAACTCATTAAAGCTGGTGGCACTCAAAATATCAGTGTCCACACCCCAATCGTCTTTCAATATATCCGCAGCGGCAATCACTTCTCGCAGAATGGCACCTGAACCCATAAGCTGTACTTTCAGCTTCTTTTTACCGCCTTTACGAAATTCATACATCCCCTTAATGATGCCTTCTTCCATGCCTTCAGGCATGGCCGGGTGAGTATAGTTTTCATTCATGGTGGTCACGTAATAAAAAACATTTTCCTGCTCAACATACATACGTCGCAGACCGTCTTGAACAATCACCACCAGTTCATAACTAAAGGTTGGATCATAGCTGACGCAATTAGGAATCGTATTTGCCATGATCAAACCATGTCCATCCTGATGTTGCAGACCTTCACCCGCCAACGTGGTTCGACCGGCCGTAGCGCCAATCAGAAAGCCACGCGCTTGCATGTCACCCGCCGCCCAGGCCAGATCACCAATACGCTGAAAACCAAACATTGAGTAATAAATATAAAAAGGCACCGTGTTAACACCATGATTCGCATAGGCGGTGGCTGCGGCAATCCAGGAAGACATCGCACCCGCTTCATTAATCCCTTCTTCCAGAATCTGGCCCGACTTGTCTTCCTTGTAGAACATGATCTCGTCTTTATCCTGCGGCGTGTAAAGCTGACCCACCGAAGAGTAAATACCCAGTTGACGAAACATGCCTTCCATACCAAAGGTACGCGCCTCATCCGGCACAATAGGCACAATATTTTTACCCATCTTTTTATCACGGCACAAAATCGTCAACATGCGCACGTAAGCCATAGTGGTGGATATTTCTTTTTCGCCCGACCCCTTCAACAATACTTCAAAGACCGATAATTCAGGCACTTCCAATGGCGCTGCCGCCTGAGTACGCACAGGCAGATAACCACCCAATTCTTTACGACGAGCATGCATGTACTGCATTTCAGGGCTGTCGTCAGCAGGTTTGTAATACTTACCCGCCGCCGCATCTTCATCACTAAGCGGGATATTAAAGCGATCACGGACGTAGATCATTTCGTCGTCAGCCAACTTCTTCTGAGAATGCGTCCGGTTTTGCGCCTCACCTGCCGCACCCATACCGTACCCCTTCACGGTATGTGCCAGGATAACAGTTGCATCACCGCTTTCTTCTGCGGCCTTGTAGGCAGCGTAAACCTTATGAGGATCATGACCACCACGATTCAACCGCCAGACATCGTCATCTGACATCTTCGAAACCATTGCCAGCAGCTCAGGATATTTACCGAAAAAATGTTGGCGCACATAGGCACCATCTTTAGCCTTATAATTCTGAAAATCTCCATCAACACATTCCAACATCCGTTTTTGCAGCAAGCCGTCTTTATCTTTGGCCAGCAATGGATCCCAGTAAGACCCCCACAACACCTTGATCACATTCCAACCGGCACCGCGAAAACTGGCTTCCAGTTCCTGAATAATTTTGCCATTACCGCGTACGGGGCCATCAAGGCGCTGTAAATTACAGTTAACCACCCACACCAGGTTATCGAGTTTTTCACGCCCCGCCAACGAGATAGCACCTAGTGATTCAGGCTCATCTGTCTCGCCATCGCCAAGAAAGGCCCAGACCTTACGCGCCTTGGTATCGGCCAGGCCACGGTCTTGCAGATATTTCATGAAGCGCGCCTGATAGATGGACATAATTGGCCCCAACCCCATTGATACCGTTGGAAACTGCCAAAAATCAGGCATCAACCAAGGATGCGGATAAGACGACAGGCCATCGCCATCCACCTCCTGACGAAATTTGTCCAACTGATTATCTGTCAACCGGCCTTCAAGAAAGGCACGGGCATAGGTACCTGGCGAGGCATGCCCCTGAGAATAAATCAGATCACCACCATGCTCATGCGACGGGGCACGCCAAAAGTGGTTAAAACCAATATCATACAAAACGGCGGCTGAAGCGAAAGTAGCGATATGACCACCCAGCTCAGAAGATTTGCGATTGGCCTTAACCACCATCGCGATAGCATTCCAACGAATGAAAGAGCGGATGCGGTCTTCGATAACCGGATCACCAGGCAAATCCGGTTCCATGTGAACCGGAATAGTATTAACATAAGCAGTATTGGCTGAATAAGGCAGATTGGTACCAGAACGGCGAGCCTTGTCTATCATCTGTTCCAACAGGAAGTGGGCACGCTCAACGCCTTCGTTTTCAATAACGGCTTCAAGGGCTTCCAGCCACTCCTGGGTTTCAACGGCATCAATATCGGAAATATGGGATTGCTGAGTCATATAGGCTCCAAGCTTTTCAATAAATTCTGTTACCCTGTTATGGGCGGTATATGTAAGCGGCACTTTAACAACCTGTTAAAAGGCTTGACCACAAAGATCAGTGATCTATCAAACTGGAACACGTTTTCCAGTTTTTTCAGTCGCTTAGAACAAGCGCGCGATTATAGCATTTTTTGGAAACCCGGAAATCAGAAGCGTTTCCTCCCCAAAAAATACGCTGCCAGACAGTCTAATCTAAGGGATCAGATGGTGCTTGTTATAATAATTGATCAGGCCATTGGTAGATGAGTCATGTGCCGTAATTTCAGCCTCACCACTGAGTTCAGCCTGAATAGTGCTGGCCAGCTGCTTGCCCAGCTCAACCCCCATCTGATCGAAAGAGTTAATCCCCCAGATAATGCCTTGAACAAAAATTTTGTGTTCATACATGGCCACCAGGCAGCCCATGGTCTTAGGATTAAGTCGTTTGAACAAAATAGAGTTTGTGGGACGATTGCCTTCAAAATATTTATGCTCCACCATTGCCTCAAGTCGCTCACCGCTATAACCGTCAGCCTCAAGCTCTGCCCGTACTTCATCCCGGGGCTTTCCCTTCATCAACGCCTCGGTCTGGGCAAAAAAATTGGAAATCAGAATATGATGATGTTCACCCAGCGGGTTTTGTGCCTTCACTGCCGCCAGAAAATCGGCGGGGACCAATTTAGTCCCCTGATGTAGCAATTGAAAAAAAGCGTGCTGGCCATTGGTACCCGGCTTGCCCCAAATAACCGGCCCGGTGGAACACCCCACCGGTTTGCCGCTACGATTAGTCTGTTTACCATTACTCTCCATATCACCCTGCTGGAAGTAGTCCGGAAACTCGTACAAATATTGATCATAAGGAAAAATGGCATGGCTGTCGGCGTCAAAAAAATTGTTATACCAGACACCGAGCATCCCCATGATAATGGGAATATTACGCTCCATTGGCGTCGATAGAAAATGCTCATCCATCTCGTGCGCACCCTGCAACAGTAGCTCGAAATTATCCATACCGATATAACAAGCAATAGACAAACCAATGGCACTCCAGAGAGAATATCGCCCCCCCACCCAGTCCCAGAACTCAAACATATTTTCTGGATCAATACCAAACGCTGTTACCTTTTCTCTATTGGTAGAGATCGCCACAAAATGCTTGGCCACGACAGTCTTATCCCCCATGGCGTCGCGCAATAACCAATCGCGTGCGGAACGTGCATTAACGATGGTTTCCTGGGTGGTAAATGTTTTTGAAGCGATAATAAACAGGGTTGTTTCTGGATTGAGTCCTCGCAGGGTTTCCACTACCTGAGTATCATCAACATTAGAGATAAAATGCGCCCGCGTGGCCCAATCACTGTAAGGTTTAAGCGCCTCGCAAACCAACTTTGGCCCCAGATCAGAGCCACCAATACCGATATTCACCACATCAGTAATGCGCTTGCCGGTATAACCCAGCCACTGACCAGAACGAATCGCGTCGGAAAACTTTCGCATCTTGGCCAACACGGCATTGACCTGCGGCATGACATTATGACCATCAACAAAAATAGGCCGATTACTGCGATTTCGCAGCGCCACATGCAATACCGCGCGC
>JAJRWO010000219.1 GCA_024276775.1 Gammaproteobacteria bacterium
CTCGGTAGTGCGCTGCAAATCTATCAATAACTGACGACTATGTATTTTTCTACCCCCCAGATAATGGTCAATCACCAGGCGTGTTAGACGTCTTGCATCAGTCAAAAGCTGTGGTGACGCTAGGTTTTCTTCCGCAAACGCCAGCAAAGAGCGGCCTGAAAATAATCGCCTATGATTGACATCTTCAGCTGATGTCAGCACCGGCCCTTGGCCGGGTTGATAGCGATAAATACACTTTGCATCAATGGCCTCACCCTGTTCCGACTCATGCTCAAGCACCAGGCCATAACCAATTTTTTGCAATAGCTGCTTTTCAAATAGGCGCAGATAGCGTTGCAGTTGTTGGGGCTGATTCAGACAGTCTAGTTGAGCCAAAGTATACCGATAATATTCAAACAAGTCAGGGTGGGGGTCATGGCGATGTAACAGGTGGATCAATAACTCATTGATATAAAAGCCACTCAGTAATACCTGCCCAACCAGCTGATGCGCGGCACCGCTTGCTTCAACATCGGTTAATGTCGCTAACTCTCCGCGACCAGACCAAGATAATTGGAGTGGCATAAACGGCTGTAATAGGGCCTGACGCGGTTTACGTTTTCCCTTAACACCCCGAGCAACCAAACCAATGCGACCATATTCATGCGAAAAAACTTCAAGAATAAGACTGCTATCGCGATATGGACGCTGATGCAGCATATAGGCAGGTGCGAGTAATATCTTGCGATTAAATTGCGCCATGGTTGTGCCCATTCTTTGGGGCACTGGTCAGCCTGTTCTCGGACAGGCGCCTAGTCGTCAGTATAACCAAGGCTTCTGAGTGCACGCTCATCTGCCGCCCAGCCTTCTTTAACCTTAACCCAGAGCTTCAACAACACCTTCTGCTCCAATAAATTCTCCAGATCAATACGCGCATCCTGGCCGACTTTTTTAAGCCCTGCGCCACCCTTGCCAATCACAATCGCTTTTTGCCCCGGCCGAGCAACCCAGATCAAGGCATGAATAGTGACCAGATTGGTTTCAGTTTCATAGGCCTCAATTTCAACCGACATTTCATAAGGCAGCTCTTGGCCAAGTGAGCGTGTTAATTTTTCACGTACAATTTCAGCGGCGATGAAACGCATACTGCGATCGGTGATTTGATCATCAGGGTAGTAAGGCGCTGCAATTGGCAACAGTTTTTCAACTTCCGTTTCAAGGTTGTCAACACTCTCACCCGTTTGGGCCGACAGAGGCACAATAGTATGAAAATCCATCAAGCCAGATAGATGGGCAAGATGAGGCAATAGTGTTTCTTTCTGTAAACGATCAATTTTATTCACCACTAGAATTACAGGTATCTTACTGTCTTTAAGGCGTTCAAGGACAGCTCGATCTTCATCTGTCCACTTCAGGCCGGAGACCACAAACAGTATCACATCAACATCTTTTAAGGCGGTCGACGCCGTCTGATTCAGGTAACGATTCATGGCCTTTTTACCGCTGCTGTGCAAACCGGGGGTATCAACATAAATTGCTTGGCTGGTCTCAGTGCTATTGATCCCTAGAATTCTATGCCGGGTGGTTTGGGGTTTCCTCGATGTGATGCTGATCTTCTGCCCTAAAATTCGGTTCATCAAGGTTGATTTGCCGACATTTGGCCGGCCAATAATGGCGGCAAAACCACAACGGTAATTTATTTTTTCATCTTGCATCTGAGATCTGCTTCTTCGTTATTTAGCAATGCGCTGATAGGCCTTACCTGCTGCATCCTGCTCAGCCCGACGACGACTGGTTCCTTTACCCGCAACAGGTTCACTCAAACCGTCTGCCCGACAGATAACACGAAAAACTTGATTATGTGCTTCACCGTCAACCGTCATCAATTCATAAACAGGAAGTGCCTGCTGACGTGATTGCAATAATTCCTGCAAACGTGTTTTAGGGTCTTTGCCAGCCGCTTCGGGGGAGACCGTTTCAAGGCGCTGTTTGTAAAGACGAATAATCAAATCTTTGCACGCCTCAAAACCACCATCGATATACACAGCGCCAAAAATCGCTTCAACGCCACAGGCAAGAATTGAATCACGACGAAAACCACCGCTTTTCAACTCGCCTGAGCCAAGTATCAAACAATCGCCCAAATTCAGCTCCCGACCAATAACAGCAAGGGTATCACCCTTAACCAGGCTGGCCCGTAAACGGGTCAATTCACCTTCCGCTGCCTGTGGAAACCGTTGAAATAATTCATCCGCAATAATGCAACCCAAAATGGCATCACCCAGAAATTCAAGTCGTTCGTTATTTTTACTGCCGATACTTCGGTGCGTCAATGCCTGAACGATTAACTGTGGGTCATTGAATTGGTAGCCCAAAATCCGACAAATTTTTTCCTGGGGAGATAACAATCAATCAGTGCTCAATTTCAACGGAATTATCAAATACGACCACCGCATCAAGATTGCCCACCATATGTACACGCGATTCATATTCAATGGAGACCACACGTTTTTTACCCGATGAGTCAATCTTGATATGATCGGCAGTGACAGCATCAACATCATCAATCTGAAGTTTTTTCAGAATCAATTTCTTGATTTCTTGATCAGACGCGCCCTCTACCCGGCTATCACTGGTCAAGCCGTTTAAGGTTGAATTCAACTTAAATATCTCCATGTAAAAAGGAAACAGTTTAAATGCCATCACCAGCACAAAACCTGCCAATGCCAGGATCATCATAATACTAATGCCTGTCATACCCCGTTGTGATTTTGGAGTTTTCAACATTATCTTCACCTACAGTTAAGAGTTGTGTCACTCAATAAAGTTACCGATGCGATCCCACGAAACCCGATTTTGCACGCCATCCCAGTTCATCCAGATCATAAATGCCCGACCGACAAGATTCTCATCCGGAACAAACCCCCATACACGACTATCGTTACTGTTATCACGATTATCACCCATCACAAAATACTGCCCCTCGGGAACAATAAATTCAACTTTATTCGCCTGATTTGAACCACGCCCCCGCATGACCAAAATCTGATGTTCAACACCGGCCAGATCTTCTATGCGCCTATCAGCACCGGTCATATGCAGCCCTTCTCCCGTGGTGGTATATGTTCCCAAACTGGTTTGCTTAGCCACCTCGCCATTGACATAGACCTGCTTGCCAAAATAACTAATCGTGTCACCCGAAATACCCACCACACGCTTAATATAATCAACCGACGGCTCTTTTGGATAACGGAATACAACCACATCACCCCGTTCAGGCTCACCCAGATCAATAATCTTTTTATTTAATACTGGCAGACGGATACCATAGCTATACTTATTCACTAGAATAAAATCACCTGACAGCAAAGTTGGCATCATTGATCCCGATGGAATCCTGAATGGCTCGACCAAAAATGAGCGCAAAATCAACACCGCCAGAATAACGGGAAAGAATGACCGGGCATACTCAACCAACAGCGGTTCTTTATAGGTGTTTGAGATTATCGTTGACTCAACACCCTGCTGCTCCAATTTTTCCGCGGCCTGTGTTCGCTTTGGTTTCCAGATAAAAATATCGATCAACCAAATCACACCCGTGATCAAGACGGCAATAACCATGACAGTTGCAAAATCAAAATTCATCATTTTTTACCCACATCCAGTACCGCCAGAAATGCTTCCTGAGGTATATCGACATTACCTACCGATTTCATACGTTTTTTACCTCTTTTTTGTTTTTCCAGCAGTTTGCGCTTACGACTAAGGTCACCACCATAACATTTAGCAATGACATTTTTACGCAACGCCTTAACCGTGCTTCGGGCAATAATTTTGGTGCCAATCGCCGCCTGAAGGGCAACATCAAACATCTGACGGGGAATAACTTCTTTCATACGATCAACCAATGCCCGCCCCTGAAACTCAGATTTATCACGATGCACAATCACTGCCAGGGCGTCAACAACGTCACCACCAATGAGGATATCCAGCTTGACCAGATCGGCCAGTTGGTAACGTTTGAAGTCATAGTCTAATGAAGCATAGCCACGTGAAACCGACTTAAGTCGATCAAAAAAGTCTAATACTACTTCATTCAACGGTAACTCATACGTCAACTGAACCTGTGTCCCCGCATATTGCATGTTTTTCTGTACACCGCGTTTTTCTACACACAGACCAATGACATTGCCTAAGTATTCTTGCGGCAGCAAGATGTGAGCCTCAATAATGGGTTCACGAATTTCGGCTATTTGATTAGGAGGTGGCAGCTTGGCCGGGTTATCCACCAGAATGACATCTCCATCGGTGGTTTCCACTTCGTAAATAACCGTGGGTGCTGTTGTGATCAAGTCAAGATCATATTCGCGCTCAAGCCGCTCTTGAACAATTTCCATATGCAACATGCCGAGAAAACCACAGCGAAACCCAAACCCCAGGGCTGTTGATGTCTCTGGTTCAAAAAACAGCGCTGAATCATTCAGCTTCAATTTGGCCAAAGCTTCGCGCATATCCTCATAATCCTCTGAACTGCTCGGAAATAAACCCGCAAAGACCCGCGGCTGAACTTCTTTGAAACCCGGCAGGGATTCAACTGCAGAATTTTTAACCGTGGTAATGGTATCTCCCACTGGCGCGCCATAAATATCCTTGATACCAGCTATCATGAAACCCACTTCGCCGGCTTTGAGTTCTTCAGTATTTAGCCGTTTTGGTGTGAATACACCCACATGGTCAACTTGATGTTCACCATGAGTCGACATAATTTTAATTTTGTCTTTTTTGCGCATGCGGCCATTCATTACCCGGACTAATGACACCACCCCCACATAACTATCAAACCATGAATCAATAATGAGTGCTTGCAATGGCGCGTCTGGATCACCTTCTGGCGGTGGTATGTTTTTAACCAGGGCTTCTAATACCTCATCAATGCCCAGTCCTGTTTTGGCACTACAGCGAGGTGCATCATGGGCTTCAATGCCAATAATATCTTCAATTTCCTTGGCCGCACGATCAGGCTCTGCTGCTGGCAAATCAATCTTATTCAACACGGGCATCACTTCCAGCCCTTGTTCGATGGCGGTATAGCAATTGGCCACGCTCTGGGCTTCAACCCCCTGCGAAGCATCAACCACCAACAAAGCACCTTCGCAGGCAGCCAGTGAGCGTGATACCTCATAGGAAAAATCCACATGCCCTGGCGTATCAATAAAGTTCAGCTGATAGGTTTCACCATCATTCGCCTGATAATTGAGCGTCACACTCTGAGCCTTGATGGTAATACCTCGCTCACGCTCAATATCCATGGAATCGAGCACTTGCTCGGCCATATCACGTTCTTCAAGGCCACCACAGGTCTGAATGAGACGGTCTGACAGGGTAGATTTACCGTGGTCGATATGGGCAATGATGGAAAAATTTCGAATATGCTTCATTAAGATAGTGATTTCATCTATTCAAATACCAATATGGCATTGATTTGGAGCGCAATTCTAGCGAACTTCGGCCGATGTATAAACAAAAAAGAAGGGGCTGAATTCAGCCCCTTGATTGACTCAGCCATTAATGGCCTATTTTTCTGGTAAGTTAACCGCTAAAAATAACGAGCCATCGCGCCGCTTTACCAGCACAGCCACGGGTTTTCCCGCCGGTAATTCAGCGGTTATTTTACGAAAATGTTTGGCATCTTTGATGCTTTTATTGTCGATCATGATAATCACATCACCCTTCCTGATCCCTGCATCATTGGCTGGTCCGGCCATCACTGTCGTGACTAAAACTCCTTTATCAGCCAATGTTAACTCGTCACGCTGTTCCGCTGTGAGATCAGCCACATCAATTTTAAAACGCTGATCCTCGGCTGTGCCTGCTTCAACAGATGCCACTTTATCGGAACCGGGTAACTTACCAATGCTCACTTTCAGTGTTTTTAGCTTGCCATTACGCATCACCTTAACCGGAACATTCTTATTAACAGGCGTTACCCCGACCATTGGCGGTAGCGAGGCGGAGGTCTGTACCTCTTTGCCATTAAATTCGATGATAATATCGCCTACTTCAAAGCCAGCGGCAACGGCAGGGCTATCAGATAATACCTGAGAAATCAGGGCACCAATAGGCTTATCCATTTCAAATGATTCCGCCAACTCACGAGTGACATCCTGAATCTGCACTCCCAACCAACCACGAGTGACATGGCCGACATCCTTAAGCTGCTCAACCACGTCCATGGCCAAATCGATGGGGATGGTAAACGACAAACCCATAAAACCGCCCGTGCGACTATAAATCTGGGCATTCACACCAATCACTTCGCCATCCATATTAAACAGCGGCCCACCTGAATTACCTGGATTGATGGCAACATCGGTTTGGATAAATGGCACATAGTTTTCATTAGGCAGGCTACGGCGCAAAGCACTGACTATCCCTGAGGTGACGGTGTGATCAAAATCAAACGGCGAACCAATCGCCACCACCCACTCACCCACCTTTAGCTTGCTAGAATCACCTATTTTGACCACTGGCAGATTTTTAGCGTCAACCTTGAGCAGCGCAACATCACTGCGCTTATCGCTACCAATTACCTCAGCCACCAGCTCGCGTCGATCACTTAAACGAACAATAATTTCATCGGCATCACGAATGACGTGATAGTTGGTCAATATGTAACCGTCTTTTGAAATGATAAAACCGGAACATAGGGAATAGGAGTCATATTCACGCGGCGGCATCTCCGGCCCTTTGTGCGGGGGACGTTGCTGATCAAAAAAGCGGCGAAAAAGCTCATCAAAAGGCGTGCCATCCGGCATATTTGGCAGCATACCGTGTGGAAAATCACGTTGCTGATTCGTTTGAACCTTTTGGCTGGTACTAATATTAACAACAGCAGCACTATTGGCATCAACGATGGAAATAAAGTCAGGCAAATCAGTGGCAGAACTCAGTCCTGGCACAATCCCGGCAACCATGCTCAATAAAACCGCCAAGACAATACTGACTGATTTATATTTAACCCTCATCAATGCTTTTCTCCTTTTTGTCGATATATCAAACACAGGCGGTCACTTACTGATACCTGTAATTGTATGTTCAAACGCCTGATCACAATAACGCAAAATAACGGGTTGATAACGCTCATCATGAGAAATCCTGCGACTGAACAATCTGACCAGATAAAAACCTAACAGCAAACCTGTAATACCAAAGATGGCAATCAAACCATCCGCCTGCTCAAATGCCATTGTGTTCGCTAACACATCAGCCAACATTGCCATTAGAAACAAGCCCAGCAAAGGCAGACCATAAACGGCTAATGAACCACGTATTAGCGCTTCTTCCTGCAAGCCAAGCACCACCGTTTCACCCGGTGCAGCATTCAGCTGATTCAAGGCTTTTACACGACTAAAGCGATTGGCATAGATCTTGGACAAGGCCCCGGTGCCACAGCCTTTATTCGCCGAGCAACTGGAGCAAGCACTAGCACGTTCTGTCTCAATCCAGGCGTAATCACCTTCGCAAGAAACAATCTGACCCGTTTCTTCAATCATTGAGCATCACCCAACCTGATTGACTTGCCAATGCTTGTCACCGTCACCTCAGGCACATCACCCACCACTGTAATTTGATAACCCGCGTAAACATTGCCAAAAGCACTCACAGCGCCCATCCGCGAAACCCCCTCAAAAGCCTCGCCGTCAGACTTTGTTCGCTCTATAAAGACAGAAACGGATGCCATACCATCGCTATAAACACTGTGGTCAAAGCCTTTATTAGGGCTGTTTGCATAGGCATCCAGCAAAACAAATCCCTTGGGTAAGTTTTCAACTATCCAACTGACTTTCGGCGTCATCGATTCAATGTTAGTGACCGGGGCGGGCATAGAAAAGCTATTGTCAACGTCTATGGCATCAGCGACTTGTTCTGGCGACAACAATTCCAGTGAAGTGAACATTACCTGCTGAATCACATCACCCTTCTGATTCAATAAATCAGATTTAAGCAATAGCACCGTCGCCTGGTCCAGCCAGAGACGATAACCATAACGATATTCATCCCTGGGCAACACCGACACCACCTGCGTAATACGCCCCGCAGCACGATCATTGCCCAGCAGTTGGAGGCTGTAATAATGATCAATGCTTGCAAACTGGTGGCTGCCATCTGCCCTAACCGGCGGAGTGAAACGCAGCTCACTGCGCTTCTCTCCCGTTAGCGTCTCAAGCATCTCCCGGGTCCCTTGCTCATCAGCCACATGAGTCACCTTCATGGCCGCCAGATCATCGGCGCGACGATAAATAAAAACCCCTTGGTAATTTTGTTGCTGTAGAGCGGCGGACATTCGCTCCAACCACTGCAAAGGCGAAACAGGTTCAGGCTCAGATGCACTCGCACAAACAGTGAAAAACAGTGCCAGCAACGCAGTACAAAAACGGTTCAACACCTTAAAATTTGCTTGATTAACAACCACCATCTATAAAGGAACCCGCATGACAATAAAAACCTTAATCACTATTGATTGGGCGGCTAACCACCAAACGTGCCTGGGGGATTACCACGGGTCGTACCGCACCGGCCACATTGCGGTGACTATAAAGATAATTATTCAGCTTGGACTCAAGTGCAGGTTTACTGGTATTCCACTGCTGGCCCTGTACAGTCTGAACCCCCGCTTGAAAACTTGGGTGAGATGCAAATTGCTGGACAGGTGGCACAACAATGCTTGCTGCACTGGCCAATCGCGCACTGCCTGCCCGCTCATCAACGGCAATCATACCCACGCCAATATAGGCCACCATAGCGACCGACGCGGCAAGGGCAAAGCCGGTAAAAGGGTTGGCAATCGGGTGGCGGCGCTTGGCAGCACGTTTCACTTTTGGTTTAAGCATGGTTACCTCAGCCACTGCCAAGTCTTCGTTAGCAATCGCCCGGCTAACATTTTTAACAAAATTGCGATTCAAAGTCGATGGCAGGTTGTTTCTCAGCGCATCGCCAATAATATGATACTGCTCCCAGCAATCACGTTGCTCAGGGGTGTCGCGCATTTCACGCAAAGATCGCTGCATTTCCTGCGCATCGATCTCACCATCCATTAATGCCGAAATATCTTCTTTCATAGTTGTTTCCGCCATGTACCTGTCTAAACTTGGATATTATTTTACAACAATGGTTCCAATTGTTTCTGAATTGCTTCACGCGCCCTAAAAATACGCGATCTTACCGTACCAATAGGACAACCCATGGCTTCTGCAATCTCATCGTAACTCAGACCTTCCAGCTCACGCAGTGTAATCGCTGTCCGTAGATCCTCGGGTAGCTTTTGCATTGTCTCCACTATGACCCGCTCAACTTCGCTCTTTTGCATCAAGCCTTCAGGCGTTTCAAAATTCTTAAGATCATCATAACAGCCATATTGCTCCGCATCCTGAACATCAACATCTCTCCTGGGTGGCCTACGCCCTTGAGCCACCAGGTGGTTTTTTGCCGTGTTAATGGCTATTCGATACAGCCAGGTGTAGAAAGCACTGTCGCCCCTAAAATTCGGCAACGCCCGATAAGCCTTGATAAAGGCCTCTTGTGCCACATCATAAACTTCCGCCGAATCATAGACATAGCGCGAGATGAGATTAATTAC
Source organism: Gammaproteobacteria bacterium (assembly GCA_024276775.1). Taxonomy (GTDB): domain Bacteria; phylum Pseudomonadota; class Gammaproteobacteria; order Tenderiales; family Tenderiaceae; genus Tenderia. The sequence goes on from JAJRWO010000219.1 coordinate 9,617, forward strand.
CCGATTTTGGTACTTAAGCACCAACAAATCAAAGGCTGCCTTATCCCCTGCCTGAACACGTTCCACTAACGCCTGATCCGCTTTATAATCAGCCATGCAGATCATCCATACTGTTATTATTAGTCTTCATTATTTGCTAACGAATAGACCGCGCAATCCTCCCAAGGTTCAGTTCAGCAGAAAAAAGGCATATTATATAATGAGTACTTAAAAATATTTATACTTATTGCATTCTAACTAATATGACACAATCACAATATGACGCCATCATTATTGGCGGTGGAGCTGCCGGCCTAAGCTTGGCCTTACATTTGGCCAGCAGAGCAAAAATCGCTGTCGTCACCAAGGGGGCGCTACGCGAAGGCGCTACTTATTATGCCCAAGGGGGCATATCTGCAGTATTGGATGCCAAGGACTCGGTTGAGTCACACATAGAAGATACCCAGCAGGCGGGAGCGGGCCTATGCGACCCTGATGTGGTGCGCTACACCGTTGAACATGGCCGTGAGGCCATTGATTGGCTAGTGGAATGCGGCGTCGATTTTGATCGCCAAACTCATGCCGATGGTCGCTATGATTTCCACCTGACCCGTGAAGGCGGGCACAGCCACCGGCGTGTATTGCATGCGGCTGATGCCACTGGCAAAGAAATTCAAAACAGCCTTGTCAGCCAGCTCAAAAGCCACGCCAATATTGATGTTTTGGAAAATCATATCGCCGTCGATCTCATCACAGATGAAAACAGTCGCAACCAGGGCTGTTATGTATTAAACAGACACAACCAGCAAGTCATCACCCTCGCCAGCCGTTTTACCGTGCTCGCCACTGGCGGTGCTGGCAAGGTATATCTCTATACCAGTAATCCGGATGTCTCCACTGGCGATGGCATTGCCATGGCTTGGCGCGCCGGTTGCCGAGTCGCCAACATGGAGTTGGTGCAATTCCACCCTACCTGTCTTTATCACCCCAAAGCAAAATCATTCTTGATCACCGAAGCTCTCCGCGGTGAAGGCGGTATTCTTAAACTCCCGGACGGCACACGTTTCATGCCCAGTTTTCATCCCGATGCCGAACTGGCACCGCGTGATATCGTCGCCCGCGCCATCGATCATGAAATGAAGCGCCTGGGTATCGATTGTGTTTATCTTGACATTAGCCATCAAGCAGCTGACTTCATTCGCGCTCATTTCCCCAACGTCTACACCCAGTGCCTAGCGTTCGGCATCGACATTACCCAAGAGCCTATCCCCGTTGTGCCAGCAGCGCATTACACCTGCGGCGGTGTCATGACTAATATGCACGGCCAAACCGACATAGCCAACCTTTACGCCATTGGCGAAACCGCCTTTACCGGACTGCATGGTGCCAACCGCATGGCTAGCAACTCCCTGCTCGAATGCCTGGTATTCGCCAAAGCCGCCGGGCAAAATATTACCAAACACCTTAATGAGACATACATCTGCCCCAACCTGCCTGAGTGGGATGCCAGCCGGGTGACCCAATCAGCTGAAGAAATCGTCATTGCCCATGATTGGGACGAGCTACGTCGTGTCATGTGGAGTTATGTTGGCATTGTTCGTAGCGACAAACGCCTGCAACGCGCATATAAACGAATACAGGTACTGCAAAAAGAGATTACCGAATACTATGCCAGCCATACCATCAATAATGATTCACTGGAACTGCGTAACCTGGTGCTTGTTGCAGAGTTAATCGTACGCTCTGCCATACAACGTAAAGAAAGCCGTGGCTTGCACTACACACTGGACTACCCAACCATGGACAATAACAAACGACACAACACTATTTTGACACCCGAAAACACTCCATTCACTTCAATAGCCAACAAAACCGATTAAGGATAACGCTGTTTCAGACCAGTCAACCACAACATCACCTGTTCTTTATTGACCTCACTCATACTGAGATAATGCTGATAATATTTAATTGCCGTCACAGGCTGTTGTAGATAAAGATCATACAAAATGGCCAGATTCAAAACCGGATCGGTATAGCCAGCAGCCTTATCAATGGCTTGCAGATAGGCTGACTCGGCATCCTTAAAGCGTCCCACAGAACGATAAAAAATAGCAGCGCTATTATAAATTTTGGCACTGTCTGGTCGTAATTGAATGGCCCTATCAAAAGCTGCCGCCGCTTCTTTTGTCAAACTCTGGCGTTGATACAACAAACCAAGATTGGCATACGGCCCCGCCAGCCCTGGGTAATTCGCTATCATTTCCGAAAACAAACTAATCGCTTTCTCATCCTCTCCAGCCTGCATAACAGTCACCGCCGTTAGATAATCATCTTCGGCCACGATGCCCTTTTTTTGCTTGGGCAAGGCAGTACAAGCGGCCAGAATCAGCACCAGAAATAAGCATAAAATCCGCTTAATGCAAATCATCAACCACCTCAATGAGCAATTCCTGCTTAGCATATTTTGCTGGCAATAGCGTTGCCAGAATATCAAACGATTTTGCTACCCAGTCGTTATACACCCCTTCCCCAACACTGGCAGCATTCGTTTCAAGGAACTTGATCGCTTGTTCTTCAAACGGATAAGCTTGTTCCTCAAGCATCATCTCATACTGCTCCATCTCTTCATCATCAAATCCAG
>JAJRWO010000220.1 GCA_024276775.1 Gammaproteobacteria bacterium
GACACAGTGGTAACAGTATGTGGATCAAGATATGTTTTAGCTGGGGCTGACTTGGTTGTGATAACATTTTTTTATTATAAATTGCTTTATATATAACGGTTTGTTTTTTGTGGCTTAAACCTAAAAAATAGTTGCTTGCGGTGCATAGCCTAACCGATTGGTATAACAGTCGTACCAAATTCATGCTCAACGGGTTTGCCAGGTTAAATCGTAAAATCATTTTGTCGCCATGCCTCAAACAAGGCAATGGCCACGGTATTGGACAAGTTTAGGCTGCGACTGTTCGCATTCATTGGCAGACGCAACACCTGATCGGCTCCCAGTTGTTGTAACAAACTATCGGGCAGGCCGCGCGTTTCTGGACCAAATAGCAGGATGTCACCTGGCTGAAAGTCCGGATCGGCATACGTTCGCTGGCCGCGCGTCGAAAAGGCAAAAATGCGTTTGAGGTCAGGTTTAATCTGTTCCAGCATGGCCTCAATGCTGTGGTGTTCCTGTATGTTGGCAAACTCATGGTAGTCAAGTCCAGCCCGGCGCAGTTTTTTGTCATCCAGATCAAAGCCGAGCGGGTGGATCAGGTGTAGCTGTGAGCCGGTGTTGGCGCAGAGACGGATAATATTGCCAGTATTGGGGGGGATTTCAGGTTGGAACAGGGTAATATGAAACATCTTTGTCGGCCAGGACTGAGTGATAAAAAGCCTTATTACATCGTGATGCGCCAAGGCTGACGTGGTTTAACCTAAAGCCTGAAAGTGCATACACGACCACTTGCAGGATCTAGGTAAAAACAATATGGGCTTCCCTGTTATTGTAATACCTATGATGAAAAAAATGCTATTGCCCTAACGTATCTCGGATAGTCTACTCGATGTTTCGCTGTGCCAGGTGATAAGCGATTTCACCGGCCTTTTTACTGCGTTTTAGCTGCCAGTTGTCGGGCAGTTCGGGGGGCGGTTTTTTGCTGGCGTCTTCCAGATAGATAAAGGCCTGGTCTTTCAGCCAGTCATTTTTCTCTAGCAGTTGGCAGCACTCCGTCAGGCAGCCAAGTTGATAGGGTGGGTCGATAAACACCACATCAAAAGATTTGGCGGTGCTTTGCAAGTATTTGAAGACATTGTTGTTTTCTACATGTCCGGATTGGCAGTCGAGGTTTTTCAGGTGTTGGCGGATCTGTTGTACGGCGTTGCGATTCTGTTCCACCATCACCACTTCGGTGGCACCGCGTGACAGTGCCTCCAGTCCCAGTGCACCACTGCCAGCAAATAGATCAAGGCAGCGTTTGCCGGGGATGTCCAGTTGCAGCCAGTTAAACAGTGTTTCGCGAACCCGGTCTGAGGTGGGGCGCAGGCCTTCGATGGCGGGGAAGCTTAGTTTGCGGCCACGCCAGTGGCCGCCGATGATGCGCAGTTGCCCGTGTTTGTTTTTTTGGGTCAATGTTAGTGTTTGCCGCCAACCATGACAGTCACCATCTTGTCGATTTGTACGTGGCGCTTGAAGGCGTTCTTGATCTGTTCGATGGTGATGGCGTCAACCTTGTTTGTATAAGTATCGAGATAGTCCAGCGGCAGCTGGTAAAAACCGATCATGGCAATATTTTCGATAATCTTACTGTTGCTGTCGAGGTTGAGTGCAAAGCTGCCGATGATATTTTTCTTGGCTGATTCCAGCTCTTCAGTCGTGGGACCGTTGGCGACGAACGTTGCCAGCGTTTGCATCAGGATTTTGAGCGCTTCGTCAGCCTGGTCATTGCGGGTTTGCAGGCCGAAACGGAAGGGGCCGCGTTGGCGCATCGGGCTGAAGGCGCTGTAGGCGCTGTAGGAAAGGCCGCGCTTTTCACGGATCTCTTCGCTGAGGCGTGAAACCAGGCCGCCGCCACCCAGGATGTGGTTGCCAACAACCAGGGCAAAACGGTCGTTATCGCCACGTTTGATTGCCGGCTGACCCACCATCAGGTGTGTCTGGCTGGAAGGAAATTCTTTTTTGATCAGTGCTGCCTGCGTGAGCGAGGCAACCTCGGGGATAGCGTCGGCTTTTTCCCCCGCAGGCAGTTTGCCCACCAGTGTTTCGGCCAGTTGTTTGGCCTGTTGTTTGTCGACGGCACCGACGATGGCGATGACGGCATTGTGGCCAACGTAGTAACGCTGGTAGTGGTCAATCAAGTGTTGGCGTTTTATCTGCTGGACGGATTCTTCGGTGCCAGTGGCTTCATTGGCGTAGGGGTGATCGCCATACGTGGCAGTAAAAAATATCTCGTTGGTGATGGCTCTGGGTGATTGCTTTTTCCCTTGCAGGGCGATGAGCATACGCTTGCGTTCCCGGTTCAGAGATTCTTCTGGAAAGCTGGGGTGGGTGATGAGCTGGGTGGCGGTGCTGACGGCCTTGCCCAGCAGGTCGGTCTGGGTCAGGCTGCGCAGACTGACGACCGACATGTCGCGATGTGAGCTGGCACTGAATTGAGCGCCTACCGATGCAAAGGCATCGGCAATGGCATCGGCATTCAGTTCGCCGCTGCCTTCTTCCAGTAGAGCATTGGTCATCAAGGCGGCACCGGGAATTTTGTCGCGTGCGCCGGCGGCGTCGAAGATGATGCGTATATCGACCATGGGCAATGCCGGTGCGGGGACGTAGTAGACGCGGGCGCCGTTGCTGGTTTGCCAGTGTTGGATTTCGGGGCTGGCCTGGGTAATGGCGGTGGACAGCAGCAGTAAGCCACTGAGCAAAAATTGAGTCAGGCGAATATAACGATTGTGCATGTTTTGATAATCCTGTTGCTGTCTGTCAATTGTTTAACTTAATGATGATGGGCGCCAGCGGGGCGTGTTTGCTTACCATCCATGGGTTGCGGCTCCAATATTGCGACCGTGAGGCTGTCATCAATCAGGTATTTTTGAGCGACTTTTTGTATTTGCTCTGCGCTTACCTGCTGGATGCGCTCGGCGTATTGGTCGCTGAGGCGCCAGTCCAGGCCAACGGTTTCAAGCTGGCCGATCTTCATGGCTTGGTAAAAAATAGAATCCAGTTGATAAATATCAGCGGCAATGACCTGAGCCTTGATACGGGCCAGCTCGTCGCTGCTGACGGGTTCATTTTTGATCAGCTCGATCTGTGTACGGATGGCCTGCTCCAGTTCGATAATGGTATGGC
>JAJRWO010000003.1 GCA_024276775.1 Gammaproteobacteria bacterium
AGGACGTAAAACAGCCAATGATCGTATTGTTTTTGGGCATTGGTCGACCTTGGGTGTGGGTGAAAGGAATAATACCTTTTCTTTGGATGGCGGTTGTCTATGGGGTCAGCAGTTGGTGGCGGTGCGCCTTGATCTGGCGACGCCGCAATGGTTTACAATAGATTGTGAAAGTGCCTGTCAGCCAAATTAGATTTGCGGGAGCCGGGCGGCTGGAACAAGGGTGTTTTTTGGTGAATAAAAAAGGGACGCCGAAGGGGAAGGCTGGCGCCCCAAAGTGTGACCACTGATTGTCGTCAGTTATTTCATATTGCCAACCTGGCTGCTGTTCATTGTGTCAGGCAGGCGTGGCATGCTGATGTCAGGAAACTCCCCGTTCAGGCTTTCCAAAAACACAAGTATATCTGCCACATCCTTGTCGTTTAGTTCAATGCCGAGCTGGGTGTTGGCCATCACGCGCACTGCTTCGTCCAGGGTTTCAACTGAACCATTGTGAAAGTACGGTGCGGTAAGGGCGATGTTGCGCAGGCTGGGTACGCGCCATTTGTTCATATCGGCTTTGTCTTTAGTAACTTCAAAGCGGCCTTTATCTTCGCTTAGTTTATATTTTGCATCATAGTCGCTTGCGATGGCGGGAAATTTTTGATAAAAACCTGCGCCGATAGGCAGCTCTGGCCCGGCAAAGTTAACACCGCTGTGACAGGCCTTGCAACCTGATTGTTCAAATATTTTTTTACCGCGCAGGGCCTGTTGCGACAATGCATTTTTGTTGCCTGAAACATAGCGGTCATAAGGGCTGTTGCGGGTAATCAAGGTGCGCTCGCAGGCGGCAATGGCCTTGGCCATGTTGTCGTAGCTAACGGCATCTTTGCCACCGAAGCTGGTTTTGAATTGTTCGACGTAACCCGGAATTGCGTTTAGGCGCTCAACCACCGCGGCTTCGCTTGGCATACCCATTTCAATGGGGTTTAGTGGTGGCCCCTTGGCCTGTTCTTCCAGAGTGGCGGCACGGCCATCCCAAAATTGGGCACTGAGAAATGCGGCATTCCAGACGGTGGGTGCACTTCTGCCGCCGCGCTGGCCATTAATGCCGACCGAGGTAGGACGGTTATCGGTGCCGCTGGACATGATGTTATGGCAAGAGTTGCATGACACTGTGCCGTCTATGGAAAGGCGTGGGTCAAAAAATAGCTGCTTGCCCAGTTCGACTTTTTCAGGGGTGGTGGGGTTGTCTGCCGGTGCGGGCACTATGCTGGGGAGTGCGTCGGCACTGACAAGGCTGCTGGCCAATAATGCGGCTGCGGTACTGGCGAGCAACAAACTGTATTTTGTCCGTTTCATTTTAGTCATCCTTTCTACAGGGTTTATCGGTTGTTTATTTTTGACGACGTCTGCGTCAGACACAAATATTATAATTAGTCTAATTATAAGTCAATATGTATCTTGTTGTTTTTGATTATATAAATTAGTTATATCAAAAAGTTAGCCCAAGTGCTGTGGAATCAATCGCTTGCCTACAACGCCTGCTGTTGGTGTGCTAAGGACGAGGGCATCGTTATTTTAATCAATTTTTGCAGGATATTTTTCGATCTTCAAGGCGCAGAAAAGCTGAATATAGTGAACGTAGCAGCAATACTGAAGGCCGGAAAATAGGCAAGAAAATGGATTAAAATAATGATGTCTTCGTGCTCATGTGAGTGTGGGCACTTGCAGGGTTTAGACTAAACGTCGGTCTCCATGCCCAGCTCCTTGATCTTGCGGGTCAGGGTATTGCGGCCCCAGCCCAATAGTCTGGCGGCATCCTGGCGGCGACCGCCTGAATAGGTCAGTGCCGATTTAATGATAATGCGCTCAAAGGCGGGCATTGCTGTATTGAGCAGGTTCTTTGCGTCACGAGCAAAATATTGGTCGCTCCAGCGTTTCAGGGCGGACTCCCAGTCGTTGGAGATGGACTGGCTACCTTGTGGTGTTTTGAGTTCGGGGGGCAGATCTTCTATGTGTATCTCACGCCCTGATGCCATGACTGTAATCCAGCGGCTGATGTTTTCCAGTTGCCTGACATTGCCGGGCCAATCGAGACGGCTCATGTATTCCGCGACCCCTGGCAATAGAATCTTGGGTTCAACGTCCAGCTCCTTAGCGGCGGCGGCGAGAAAAAAGGTCAGTAGCAAGGGGATGTCTTCACGTCGCTCGCGCAAGGCTGGGATATGAATGCGGATGACATTTAGACGGTGGAACAGGTCTTCGCGGAATAAGCCTTTTTGAACATGCTCTTCCAGGTTTTGGTGGGTGGCAGCGATGATGCGGACGTCGACCTTGACCGGGGTGTGGCCGCCGACGCGATAAAACTCGCCATCGGCCAGTACGCGTAATAGGCGGGTTTGCAGCTCGGCGGGCATGTCGCCGATCTCGTCCAGAAACAGGGTGCCGTCATCGGCCTGCTCAAAGCGGCCGCGCCGTGCTGCCTGAGCACCGGTGAAGGCACCGCGTTCGTGGCCAAATAGCTCTGATTCCAACAGATCGCGAGGGATGGCAGCGGTGTTGAGAGCGATAAAGGGTTTGTTGGCCCGTGGACTATGTTTATGCAGGGCATCGGCCACTAGCTCTTTACCTGTGCCTGATTCACCATTAATGAGCACGGTGATATTGGAGCGCGACAGGCGGCCGATAGCGCGAAAGACTTCCTGCATGGCCGGGGCCTCGCCGATGATTTCAGGCATGGGTTTGGCGGCTGTCTGGGGCTTGTTGTCTTTAGTCTTGCGTTGGTGGTTAATTGCTCGTTGCACCAGGTCGACGGCCTCATTGACATCAAAGGGTTTTGGCATGTATTCAAAGGCACCCCCTTGGTAAGCGGCAACGGCGCTGTCCAGGTCTGAGTGGGCGGTCATGATAATCACCGGCAAGTCGGGGTAGTCGGCATGGATGAGATCCAGCAGTTGCAGGCCATCGGTGCCAGGCATACGGATGTCAGAGACAATGGCGTCTGGCTGGCCTTTGCGCAGGTAATCGATGATGTTGAGGCCATTTTCTAAGCTGGTGACTTCCATACCGGCTTTTTGCAGAGCCTTTTCCAGTACCCAGCGAATTGAACGGTCATCATCGATCACCCAGACGTGAGTGTTTTGGTCAGTCATGACATCTCCAGCGGTAATAAAAGGGTAAAAACAGTTTTGCCCGGCCAACTGTTGCATTCGATCAGGCCACCATGTTGATTGATTAGGGTCTGGGCTATGGACAGGCCAAGGCCGGTGCCATCGGCTCGGCCAGTGACCATGGGGTAAAAAATTCTGTCCAGCATTTCGAGCTCAATACCGGGGCCATTGTCGATGATCTCGATGCTGGCAGCCAGTTTGTGGCGCTTATGGCCGAGGGTTATCTGGCGTTGGATGCGTGAGCGCAGCACAATTTCGCCTGAGTTTTTCAAGGCTTGCACGGCATTGCGGGTGAGGTTGAGTACCGCTTGGATCAGTTGATCCGGGTCGACATAGACATCGGGTACGCTGGGGTCGTAGTCACGCAGTATCTTGATGCCCTCAGGGCACTCATTTTGCACCAATTGTCGCACGTGCTCCAATAGTTCGTGGATATTGGTGCTTTTCTTTTGTGGCAATGTGTTGGGGTCGAGTAAACGGTTCACCAGATTTTTCAGCCGGTCAGCCTCTTGAATGATGATGCCGGTATATTCCTTGAGTTCCTCGCTTTCAAGCTCAGCTTGCAGCAATTGTGCGGCTCCGCGCAGGCCACCAAGCGGGTTTTTTATTTCGTGGGCCAGGCCACGTATTACATCGCGGGTCGCGCTGTGTTGGGCCAACAGGTGCTCTTCTTTGGCGATACGCAGTTGGCGATCCACCTGGGCCAGCTCTACCAGCAGGGTTGTATGGCCACCGCTGCTGATGGGGGTAATGGTGCAGTCGGCGGTTATCTGGCGGTTATTGGGCAAGTGAAAGGGCAGCTCCCGCTCGGTAAATGGGTGGCCACTGTTCAGTGCTGACGTTACATTGGTGATGAATTTGTTCGAGTCAACGAACAGTGCGTGTAAGTCGCCCCCTTCGATGCGATGTAAGCTAAGAGCGAACAGTATCTCGCCGGCTGGGTTCATGTAAATCAGGCGCAAATCTTGGTTAAACACCAGCATTGCGGTGTTGGAATTTTCCAATATGCATTTAAACAGGGTGTTTTGTTCCATAGGGTCTTGGGTCATATAGATGCTTGTGCAAAGACTAAGCCAGTTTATCTTAGTCGAGGGCTATTTTTTTATTACATAAAAATCAATTGATTATGAGTTTTTTTGGTTTGGCCGGGTTGTGATTTTTTAGATCGCTGCATTGAACTGTAGATGTGCGCACTAAAATGATGCGTATTTATTTGAGAGATAAAAAACCCCCGACTAGCGGGGGCTTGATTGGGCTATTTAGTCTCTAGACTAGAGGCTGTAGTACATATCGAACTCAACAGGGTGAGTCGTCATACGCAGGGTTGTGACTTCTTCCATTTTTAGGTTGATGTAGGCATCGATCATATCGTTGGTGAAGACGCCGCCTTGGGTCAGAAATTCACGATCCTTGTTCAACTCGTCCAGTGCTTCTTCCAGAGAAGAGCAAACGGTTGGAATATCTTTCAGCTCTTCTGGTGGCAGGTCATACAAGTTTTTGTCCATGGCGTCGCCAGGGTGGGTCTTGTTTTGAATGCCATCCAGGCCAGCCATCATCAATGCAGAGAAAGCCAGGTATGGGTTAGCTGTTGGGTCAGGGAAGCGAACTTCTACACGACGACCGCGCGGGTTGGCTACGAATGGGATGCGGATAGAGGCAGAACGGTTGCGGGCAGAGTAGGCCAGCAGTACAGGTGCTTCGAAACCAGGAACTAGACGCTTGTAAGAGTTGGTAGAGGCGTTAGTCAAGGCGTTCAGTGCCTTGGCGTGTTTGATAATGCCGCCGATGTAATACAGGGCAATTTCAGACAGACCTCCATATTCATTGCCAGCGAACAGGTTGGTGCCGTCTTTGGCTAAAGACATGTGTACGTGCATGCCGGATCCGTTGTCGCCAACGATGGGCTTGGGCATGAAGGTCGATGTTTTACCATAGGCGTGAGCGACATTGTGGACAACATATTTTAGAATCTGATTATCATCTGCGCGTTTGGTCAGCGTGTTGAACTTGGTGCCGATTTCACACTGACCAGCGGTAGCGACTTCATGATGGTGTACTTCAACTTCAACCCCCATCTCTTCCAGTGCCAAGCACATGGCCGAGCGCATGTCATGCAGGCTGTCGACAGGCGGGACAGGAAAGTAACCGCCTTTCACAGAAGGGCGATGACCCATGTTGCCGCCGTCGAATACTTTCGCCGAGTTCCAGTCGGCTTCCTCCGAATCGATCTTGACGAAAGTGCCACTCATGTCAGCGCCCCAGCGAACATCGTCAAGCACGAAGAACTCAGGCTCAGGGCCAAAAAAAGCGGTATCGGCGATGCCGGTAGATTTCAGATAGACTTCTGCACGCTTGGCAACAGAGCGTGGATCACGCTCGTAACCCTGCATAGTGTTTGGCTCAAGGATGTCGCAACGAACAATCAGGGTGGTTTCGTCTGAGAAAGGATCGAGAACAGCCGTGCTTGGGTCAGGCATCATAACCATGTCAGAGGCTTCAATGCCCTTCCAGCCTGAAATGGATGAACCGTCAAACATACGGCCATCGGTGAAATCATCATCACTCACAGTGTGTGCGGGAAAAGAGATGTGTTGCTCTTTTCCGCGAGTATCAGTGAAACGGTAGTCGACGAATTTAACGTCATTTTCTTTGATCATATTTAATACGTTGGTAGGCATTTCTTGATTCTCCCTCAGAATAGTTCGTCGTTTTTAAAAAGTTAATTTTAGCCCGGCCGCCTTCATTGAGCGGCGTCATAATTTTTAGTCAAAGGCCTTAAAGTATGAAGCATGGCAGATGACTGGG
>JAJRWO010000221.1 GCA_024276775.1 Gammaproteobacteria bacterium
GAAATGGCGTGAAAGAGGGGCATCTATCATATTGAGCTTAAGAACCTTGGAGCGTTCAAATCGGTGGGATCAGTTTTGGGGGAAAGTGAGCCAATTTGGAGCATGCTACTAAAATATCTACATCATGTCGTAGCTACACCCCACATACAGTTCAAGATGGGGGTATAAATCAGGCATTGAACTTATCCTATGATTCGGACTGCCCAATATACAAACCCACCCACTGAATTGGGAGAGGGATATATTAAATTACCGCATGCCTCTATTAATTACTGTGTCCCATAACCCGATTTACTCAACCGTCACGGACTTTGCCAGATTCCGCGGTTGATCCACATCGGTCCCTTTCAGGACTGCAACATAGTACGAAAGAAGCTGCAATGGAAGAGTGTATACAATAGGTGCAATTGCATCATCCGTGGAGGCAACAGTGATCACTCGAACATTATCCCCAGCCTTTATATTCGCCTGCTCATCAGCAAAAACTATCAATTCACCACCCCGTGCACGAACTTCCTGCAAATTTGATTTCAATTTTTCTAACAGTTCATTATTCGGTGCTACTGCAATTATTGGCATTTCAGAATCTACCAAGGCTAATGGTCCATGTTTTAACTCGCCAGCAGGATACGCTTCGGCATGAATATATGAGATTTCCTTTAATTTCAAAGCACCTTCCATTGCAACTGGGTATTGAGCACCTCGCCCAAGAAAAAGTGCATTTTCCTTGTTGGCAAAAAACTCTGCCAAGCTTTTAATTTCGTCACTTAATTGCAGCACATCTTCAATTCGTGCAGGTAAACTTCTTAACTGCTCAACCAAATTAATCTCTGTTTGTGCCGCCATTCCGTTACGTTTACCCAACGCTATCACCAACAACATTAGCGCAACCAGCTGTGTAGTAAATGCCTTTGTTGATGCCACACCTATCTCTGGACCCGCTCGTGTCATGAGTGCTAAATCGGCTTCTCGCACCATCGAACTTTCTGACACATTACAGATTGCCAATGAATGACCAAAACCAATTTTTTTTGCTTCTTCAAGTGCAGCCAATGTATCAGCTGTTTCTCCTGACTGTGAAATTGCAACAACAAGAGAATTTCGTCTAGCGACTGCATGACGATAGCGAAACTCACTTGCTATTTCAACAGAACAGGGTACACCCGCTAACGATTCCAGCCAATATTTTGCCACTGCTCCCGCATGATAACTAGTGCCACAAGCGATGATATGAACACCTTTGACACCATCTAAAATTTCTTTTGCCCCATGACCAAAGGATTCGTCTAACACTGAACCGCCGCTGATACGACCTTCTATTGTTTCTGCGATTGCGCGCGGCTGCTCGAAAATTTCTTTAAGCATATAGTGACGATACTTGCCTCGGTCAGCCGCATCTGCACTTAACTCAGATACTTTAAGCGGTCGATCTACTACATCACCATTTTCATCATATATGATCAGACTATCGCGGCTGATATCTGCAATATCACCATCTTCAAGGAAAATAAATCGTTGAGTCACGGGCAATAACGCAGCCACATCTGAGGCAATAAAATGCTCACCTATGCCAACACCTATCACTAAAGGGCTGCCTCGTCTTGCGGCAATAATTCTGTGATTTTCCTGATTACTGATCACACCTAATGCATAGGCACCATGTAGATCATTCGTTGTTAATCTTACGGCTTCAAGCAGATCTTTGCCTTGTTGTTGATAATCATAAATCTGATGGACAATGACTTCCGTGTCTGTTTCTGATGTAAATGCATGACCGTCCTCTGATTGTGTTTTACGCAACAGTTCATGATTTTCAATAATACCGTTATGCACCACCGCCACTTTTTTTTTGCAAACATGTGGGTGCGCATTGGCTTGACTTGGTTTTCCGTGAGTCGCCCAGCGTGTATGCGCTATACCTGTCTTACCAGACACTGGTTTCTGATTAATCTCTTTTTCTAATGCAGCAACCTTACCCACGGCGCGAACACGATCAATCTTATTAGAATCGTCAATTAACGCCAACCCGGCAGAATCATAACCGCGATATTCAAGCCTTCTTAGGCCTTCAAGCAGGATAGGCACCACGTCTCTTTCCGCAGCTGCACCAATAATGCCACACATAAACTTACCCTTCGTTAATCTTTATTTTTCAGCGGACGACGCCAGCTGCTTTTTGACATTTGCTTAGCTCGGCTCAACGCCAGCGACCCTTCAGCCACTTCCTTGGTAATTGTTGAACCGGCACCAATGGTTGCCCCAGCACCAATTTTAACAGGCGCCACCAACTGAGTATCTGAACCAATAAACACACCATCACCAATTTCTGTCAAATGCTTGTTGGCACCATCATAATTACACGTGATTGTTCCTGCACCTATGTTCACATTTTTACCGACAATGGAATCACCAATATAGCTCAAATGATTAACCTTAGAAGCAACGCCTATCTTTGCCTTTTTAATTTCTACAAAGTTACCAATACGACTTAACTCCGCCAGCTCAGTCTCTGGCCTTATTCTGGCAAAGGGACCTACGTGACAGTTTTTTCCGATCACTGCGTTGTCAATGATTGTATTCGCTAAAATATTTACACCTGACCCTATCTGGCTGTTGATAATTATGCAGTTTGAGCCAATGCTAACATTATCTCCGATGTCAACCTGGCCCTCAAAGACCACATTGATATCGATACTGACATCCCGACCACAATTAACATTGCCACGAATATCCAATCGCATCGGATCACGCAAACCGACACCGCTATCCATTAGTTTGTTTGCCGATTCTAGCTGGTAGGCTCGCTCCAGCTCAGCTAGCTGACGCTTATTATTCACCCCCAGTACTTCATATTCATTTTCTGGTGATGCTGTATTAATTTTGATTCCATCAGCAACAGCCATGGCGATAATATCTGTTAGATAATATTCACCTTGTATGTTGTTGTTATTGAGCTGCTCTATCCATTGGCTTAACTTCTTTTGGCTGACCACTAAAATACCGGTGTTGACCTCTTTTATCTGTCGCTCCGCTTCTGTTGCATCCTTATGTTCAACAATTCGCACCACTTTTTTTGACTCATCACGAACAATTCGCCCGTACCCAGTTGAGTCTTTAAGTGAAATTGTCAGTAAACCAAAGCCACTTTCTTGCCCCAACTCAATCAAATTTTTGAGTGTCTCTACCGATGTCAGCGGCACATCACCATATAAAATTAATACTTGTCGTCCATCAGGTACGTGTGGAATCGCCTGTGCGACAGCATGTCCTGTACCCAGTTGTTCATGCTGCTTAATCCAACCAACATCGCAATGGGCGAGTGTCGTTGGCACTGCATCACCACCATGACCGTAAACCACATGAATATCTTCAGCACCTAATTCATTAGCATTACAAATCACATGTTCCAATAAGGATTTTCCCGCCAATTGATGCAAAACTTTTGGCAAAGCTGATCGCATGCGAGTCCCTTGACCCGCGGCTAAAATAACAACACTTAGACCCATTTACCTGCCTGTTAATTTTTCATTACAAAAAGAAAAGGGGAAGAGCAGAAGCCTTTCCCCTTAATACTAACACTTTACATTTCGTAAACTTAGCGGCCAGATTTTGCCCGCATCTTTGAAATTGCCTGCAACTGAGCCATTGCTTCAGCCAGCTCATGCGCAACCTGAGCAATGTCAACATCACCTTTCTGATCAAGCAGAGCCTGTTCGGCACGCTCTTTTGCTTGTTTGGCCGCGGCTTCATCCAAGTCCTTGGCACGTATAGCAGTATCAGCTAAAACAGTGATGCAGTGTGGCTGGACTTCCAGCATTCCACCAGAGATATAGTAGAATTCATCCTCACCATCGGAACGCTCAACACGGATTTCACCTGGCTTGAGCTTCGTTAGTAATGGTGCATGACGAGGAAGGATACCTAAATCTCCCATTTCCCCAGATGCATGCAGCATTTTAGCCGTGCCCGAAAAAATATTGGCCTCAGCACTAACAATATCAACGTGTACTGTCATAGACATAACTCACTCCTACCTAAATCAAGGGAATTACTTCTCTTCCATCTTTTTGGCTTTTTCAACCGCTTCTTCAATGCCACCAACCATATAAAATGCCTGTTCTGGAAGATGATCGTAGTCGCCATCAATGATACCTTTAAAACCACTGATAGTGTCTTTCAAAGATACGTATTTACCGGGTGCGCCAGTGAATACTTCAGCAACAAAGAAAGGTTGAGACAAGAAACGCTGTATCTTACGAGCACGCTGTACCAACCGTTTGTCTTCTTCAGACAATTCGTCCATACCCAGGATCGCAATAATATCTTTCAGTTCTTTATAACGCTGCAAGATACCTTGAACAGAACGCGCTACATTGTAATGCTCTTCACCGATAACCAGTGGATCCAACTGGCGAGAACTGGAATCCAGAGGATCAATCGCTGGATAAATACCCAGTTCAGCAATCGCACGAGACAGTACAACCGTCGCATCCAAGTGAGCAAATGTGGTCGCCGGGGATGGATCCGTCAAATCATCCGCAGGTACATATACGGCCTGAATAGACGTGATTGAACCCGTTTTAGTTGAAGCTATACGTTCTTGCAACACACCCATTTCTTCAGCCAGTGTAGGCTGATATCCTACCGCTGAAGGCATACGACCCAGCAGTGCAGATACTTCGGTACCCGCCAAGGTGTAACGATAAATATTATCAACAAACAATAAGACGTCACGCCCCTCGTCACGAAAATACTCCGCCATGGTTAGCCCAGTCAACGCAACACGCAGACGGTTTCCTGGAGGCTCATTCATCTGACCGTAAACCAACGACACTTTATCGATTACATTTGAGTCCGTCATTTCATGATAGAAATCGTTACCCTCACGAGTACGTTCACCTACACCAGCGAATACGGAGTAACCACTATGTTCAATCGCAATATTACGGATCAATTCCATCATGTTAACGGTTTTGCCTACGCCGGCACCACCGAACAAACCAACCTTACCCCCTTTGGCAAATGGGCATACCAGATCGATAACCTTGATACCCGTTTCCAGCAATTCGTTGGACGCTGACAACTCTTCATAGCTCGGTGCCTTACGATGAATTTCCCAACTGGCTTCTTCGCCAATCGGCCCCTTATCATCAATCGGATTGCCGAGCACATCCATGATGCGCCCCAGAGTCTTGGTACCGACAGGAACCGTGATTGGTGCGCCCGAATTACTAACAGAAATACCGCGTTTGACGCCATCTGTAGTCCCCATTGCAATGGTACGAACAACACCATCACCCAGCTGCTGCTGAACTTCCAGAGTCAAACCAACTTCTTCGACCATCAAAGCATCATAGATTTTTGGCAATGCATCGGACGGAAATTCTACGTCCACAACCGCGCCGATGATTTGAACAACACTTCCTGAACTCATGATTCAGATCCTCTTTAAACTATTAAATCTTTTTAAAATTCCGCTAAACACGCAAGCTTAAACAGCAGCTGCTCCACTGACGATTTCAGAGATTTCCTGAGTAATCGCAGCCTGACGGGCCTTGTTATATACAAGTTGCAAATCACCGATTAGATCACCAGCATTATCAGACGCCGACTTCATGGCAACCATACGCGCAGCCTGCTCACAAGCAATGTTTTCAACCACACCTTGGTAAACCTGTGATTCAACAAAACGAACCAATAGATTGGTCAAAACCTCTTTTGCCTCTGGCTCATAGAGGTAATCCCACTGATGCTTGAGTTCTTCATCAGCCTCATCCGCCTTGATGGGTAACAACTGAGCAATTGTCGGATTTTGAGTCATCGTGTTTACAAACTCATTGTAAACAAGATCAATTTGATCTAATTCACCACTATCAAAAGCATCCAGCATCACTTTAACACTACCAATCAACTCTTCGATCCCGGGTGCATCACCAAGCTGACCCACTGAGGCACGAACATTTCCAATACGGGTGAGAAAGCTGATGCCTTTTTGCCCAATCAGACAAAGATCAACTTCAACGTCTTTTTCATGCCATTCCTTGATCGCTCTTATAGTAGGCCGGAACAGGTTAGTGTTCAAACCGCCACAAAGACCACGATCACTGGATATCACAATCAAACCAACACGCTTTACCGAATCCTTTTTTTGCATATAAGGATGACAATATTCCGGATGCGCCTGAGAGAGGTGACCAATGACTGAACGAATTTTTTGTGCATATGGACGCGACGCTTGCATGCGTTGTTGCGCCTTACGCATTTTACTCGCTGCCACCATTTCCATCGCCCGTGTGATCTTTTGAGTATTCTGAATACTCTTGATCTGGGTGCGGATCTCTTTACCGACTGCCATAGCTCAGTCTCCCGTTACCAGCTGCTGTTAGCTTTGAACTTCTCAAGTGTTTTGCGCATCTGACCAGCAATTTCATCATTGTAATCCGCTGTGTCATTAATGGTTTTCACTAGATCAGTCGCGTTTGAATTGATATATGAAATCATCGCTGTTTCAAATGAAACAACCTTACTCACTTCAACATCATCCAAAAAGCCTTCGTTAGCCGCAAACAGTGAAAAAGCCATTTCGGCAACAGACATTGGAGAGTATTGTTTCTGCTTCATCAACTCTGTTACACGTTGACCACGCTCAATCTGCTTACGAGTCGTTTCATCCAAATCAGAGGCAAACTGAGCAAATGCTGCCAGCTCACGGTATTGAGCCAAATCAAGACGAACACCACCACCCAGTTTTTTAATCACTTTAGTCTGCGCTGCACCACCAACACGAGATACCGACAGGCCTGCATTGATTGCGGGACGAATACCGGCGTTAAACAAATCAGATTCAAGAAATATCTGGCCATCCGTAATCGAAATAACGTTCGTTGGCACAAAAGCAGATACATCACCACCTTGTGTTTCGATAATAGGCAATGCCGTCAATGAACCCGTTTTGCCTTTTACTTCACCCTTGGTGAATTTTTCAACATAATTGCTGTTAACCCGCGCGGCACGCTCTAACAAACGAGAATGGAGATAGAAAACATCACCCGGATAAGCTTCACGACCGGGTGGACGACGCAGCAACAATGAAATTTGACGATAAGCCCATGCTTGTTTGGTTAAATCATCATAAACAATCAACGCATCTTCACCGCGATCACGGTAGAACTCGCCCATGGCACAACCAGAATATGGC
>JAJRWO010000222.1 GCA_024276775.1 Gammaproteobacteria bacterium
TAATCTCGGCGCAACAACTCTTTAATCAGTGATGTACTATCTTGAGAATCAAAAATGGAAAAGCCTGGCTTATAACCAAGTGTTTTATGCTCTTGGCGAATAATATTCAGGCCTAAAGTGTGAAAAGTCGACACCTGTATGCCCTTACATTTTTTACCCTGCATCAGCTTAGTCACACGCTCTTTCATTTCGCGCGATGCTTTATTGGTAAACGTGACCGCCGCTATGTTATGCGGTGCTATACCACACTCTTCAATCAAGTAGGCAATTTTTTGGGTAATGACACGGGTTTTTCCGCTGCCAGCACCGGCTAAAACTAAACACGGCCCATCAAGATGTCGCACCGCCTGCATTTGACGGGGGTTAAGCTGCGCCATAGATTTATTACAACCTCGTGATGAACTGCCAGAATACGACGAGTACGATGAATTGCAGCCATATCATAATCTTGGGAATGGCGCTCTAAATTGAGAAAAAACGCGGCACCCGCAGGGCTAAAGTAAGTATTTTCCGGTTGAAAAACGTCCTAGAGAGGTGCTGAAGCAGGGATGCAAGCGGTCAATGTTATATGATTGTCCATTCTTAAACTGAAATACTATCTGGGCGACCACCATCCAGATAGTCGGTCACACTCACAGTGCCAACCTTGTTTTTATCAACCATATTGAACATACTGCAACGCTCACAAGCAATCATTTTAGGCTGGCTACCGGCAGCGGCCTTGCCGACTGGCCTGCTACGCAAATTTATGCAATTACCTATACTCATGAAGGCCTTTTGCGGCTCACAATAAAATATTCTGGTTTTATCCATTTTCATGCTCTCATCACCGTTTAAGTTCTATCAGTGCCAGCCTCATCGACCAAAATAGTGCTAGCCAAAAGCTGATCAATGAAGGGACACAACGAGACTGGGAGTCTGCCGCCCCAGAATAGGAAAAATATAGGAACGTCTGTTCGTTTGAAAACGTATATTCACTTTATACTCAGTTTGGTACAAGCAGAGCCAAATTAACGGCCGTAGTCTAACAGTTCCTTCAAGCGCCCTCAACTTTATAGGGCGCCAGAGGAATACATTAAACTTAACCGTCGCGTGAGGCACGCTTACGCTCGTTTTCGGTCAGCAGTTTTTTACGCAGACGAATATGGTTAGGCGTGACTTCTACCAGTTCATCATCGTCGATAAATTCCAGCGCCTGTTCCAAGCTATGAGTCACGGGCGGTGTTAACACTTGCGCTTCATCGGTCCCTGAGGCACGCACATTGGTTAGCTGCTTACCCTTTAGCGCGTTAACGACCAGGTCATTGTCACGCGAGTGCAGACCGATGACCATGCCTTCATACACTTCTGCACCATGCCCGATAAACATACGGCCACGAGATTGTAGGTTGAAGATAGCATTGGTTAGCGCCTTGCCCGGTGCATTGGCAATCATCACACCGTTTTTACGCACACCGTAATCACCCTTTTTGAATGAGCCATAGTGATCAAAAACGCTGTAGATCAAACCGGAACCCTGGGTTGCGGTCAGAAATTCGGTACGAAAACCGATCAGGCCACGGGCTGGCATCATATAATCCAGACGGACTCGACCATGACCGTCAGGCACCATATCCTTCAGGTCACCACCACGGATGCCGATTTTTTCCATCACCCCGCCTTGATGCTGGTCTTCCACATCAATGGTGACTTGCTCGTATGGTTCCTGGGCTTCGCCATCAATTTCACGAATGATAACTTCGGGACGCGATACGCCTAGCTCAAAACCTTCGCGACGCATGTTTTCGATCAGGACTGACAAATGCAGCTCACCACGGCCAGAAACGCGAAATTTGTCTGGATCAGAACCCTGCTCAACCCGTAGTGCTACGTTGTGAACCAATTCTTGGTCGAGGCGTTCTTTGATCTGCCGTGAGGTAACAAACTTGCCGTCCTTACCTGAGAAAGGTGAATTATTCACCTGAAAGGTCATGCTCACCGTTGGTTCATCGATCGACAGCGGCACTAAGGCTTCAACTGCGTTGGGATCACACAGAGTATCTGAAATATTCAACGGATCAAGCCCGGTAAAACAAACGATATCTCCGGCTTGCGCTTCATCAACTTCAATACGCTCCAGACCCAGAAAACTATATAGTTGCAGGATGCGACCGTTACGACGCTGGCCTTCGGTATCAACCACAATCACCTGGCTATTATTTTTGATCCGACCACGGGCGATACGGCCAATACCAATCACACCGGTATAACTGTTGTAGTCAAGCTGTGAAACCTGCAACTGGAAGGGGTCATCCAGTTCAACCTGCGGCGGATGAACATAATCAACAACGGTTTGCAGCAGTGGCTTCATGTCGCCATCACGTACGTCAGGCTCCATACCGGCAAAACCACTCAGGCCTGAGGCATAAACCACTGGGAAATCGAGCTGCTCATCGGTGGCACCTAAACGATCGAACAGCTCAAAGGTTTGATCTAAGGCCCAGCCAGGGCGCGCCGCCGGACGATCGACCTTATTCACTACCACGATAGGTTTGAGGCCACGTGCCAGTGCCTTTTCGGTCACAAAACGGGTTTGAGGCATAGGACCTTCCACCGCATCCACCAGTAATAATACCGAATCCACCATCGACAATACTCGTTCAACCTCACCACCAAAGTCGGCATGGCCGGGAGTATCTACGATATTAATGTGGTAGTCGCCCCACTTGATTGCCGTCGGCTTGGCCAAGATGGTAATGCCGCGCTCGCGCTCCTGATCATTGGAATCCATGGCACGCTCTGCCAACTGCACCCTGTCACCCAGCGTGTCGGACTGCTTCAATAGTTGGTCAACCAAGGTCGTTTTGCCATGGTCAACGTGAGCAATAATGGCGATATTACGGAGATTCTCGATCACGGTGAGGAGCCTCAAAAAGAAGGAATGCTAAAAGACGCGCGATTATAGCCTAAACCCAAGCTTTTCGCCTGCCTTTAAATA
>JAJRWO010000223.1 GCA_024276775.1 Gammaproteobacteria bacterium
AGTTTTTATAAAAAAGAAAATATCAAAGAGTTAGGCGAGAATTCCAGATTTGGAATCGAAAGATGGGCTAGGAGGCTGTCCGAGAATGCCGGAATTGAAAAATTAACAACGATATATAGTGTATATTAAAATTATATAGCACAGTATATTGTGCATGAAGTTTCGATAACCGAGTTCTCGGACAGCCTCCTAGAAATTAATCGCCATTATCTCAGGCCACCATACGAAGTGTAATTGTTCACACCCCCCTAATACCATGGCAGGCAAAATCGGCGTCAGCAAGCCTGCACGACCAGCAGCAATCACCGCTTGCAGATAACGCCAGGGCGAACAAGCGCGTAAACGACAGGTCTCGATCACGCCAGGACAAATTTGTTCTCCCACAACTCAGGCATAGCCGGGGCGCAGGTATTTTTCGACATCCTGAGGTAATCAAACACCAAGCGGGTATTTCGATGCAGCTCCCTCATTTTTTCGGCGACTGCGTATTATTATGATCGTGAACACCAATTATTATCATCGTGAACACCTCCCTTGTCCACGCATTGGGTTTAGGTTATTTTACCTCAAAGTGTTCATCATCAGTCAATTCTGATTGTGTTTTTCGCATAGATTCTCCTTTTAATTTGATTCGATGTGCGTTATGCATCAGCCTGTCTAAAATGGCATCGGCCAGTGTGTTATCCCCAATGGATTGATGCCATTGATCTGTGGGTAATTGACTGATCATGATGGTGGAGGCATTTTCATGCCGATCATCCATAATTTCCATTAAGTCATTTCGTTGTGCCGCCTGTAAAGCTTCAAGTCCCCAGTCATCGATAATTAAACAATTCAGTTTTGCCAGTGATTGTAGTGCTTTACTGTAAGTACCATTTGCTTTTGCCTGAGTCAGTTCCAGCATTAATCGGGAAAGCCGATAATATTTAACGCTGTAGCCTTTCATGCAGGCCGTATGACCCATGGCACAGGCAATATAGGTTTTTCCACTACCACAGGGACCTGTGATCAGTATATTCTGCGATTTATTCAGCCAGTCACAGTGCAAAAGTGAAGCCATCACGGATTGATTGAGTCCTCTTGGGTGAAGGTAATCAATCGCATGACGGTTAGCGGCCAGTTTTAACTTTACCGCTTTCAGCAAACGCTGTTGTTTTCTATTTTCTCTGTCCTGATATTCACTGTCCGCCAACAGTTGCAGGCGTTCTTCAAAAGGCAGGCCATCATAAGTATTGGGCTGCTCTGTCTGACTGAGTAGTGCATTGGCCATGCCTGAAAGTTTAAGTTGTCTGAGTTGTGTCAGCGTTTGTTCTAACATGATTATTCTCGTTTATGATTGTTTGATGGGTTAATGGTTTTAATGGTTGCTTTCATTTTCTGTTTGACTAACAGGATCAATGAAAGCTTTTAGGGCCACGAATATTTTCATGGGCCTGGGGCAACAAAGGTTTTGACTCTTTATGCGTGGTCACCAACCGATCCTGGTTGCTCAAAAGAATATCCCTCACCTGCTTAAGTTGATAGAGGCTGTTGTTGTTAGCGATCATGCAGGCTTTATTTAATCGTTCAGCCGGGTAGCTTCTGGATAGATTTAACAGCCCAAGGCAGACTTTATAAGCCTGTTCTTCATGTTGCCTCTGTTTAAACTGAGTTTTGACCCAGAGCAATACGTCATCGCCGATATCTTTAGCCCAGTTCATTAATCGCCCTGGCGTCCACTGTTGATGTTTTCCATGTTTGACCGGCATATGTTCAGGCACGGTGGTCATGCCCGCGTAATATTTTCTGGCATGGCTGGCGATGCGTTTATTGTGGAAGTAGATCTCAATCAAATGATCTTTAGCATGCAATTCAAGTTTTTCACCCACCAGGTGATGGGGAACCGAGTAAAAATGCTGATCATACGGAAGGTGATAATCAATATTTACCTTCACAGTTTTTATATCGGTATATTGATAGACCTGTGTGGGCAAAGCTTGAAGTGCGGGTTTGTCGAGGGATTCAAAGGCCCGTTTGCGGGTCCCTTTAAGTTGCTTGAAAGGTTTGTTATTCACTTCTTCCAGTAATGCTTGAATACTATGATTGAGCTCTGACAAGGAAAAAAAGGTGTGATGTCTTAATCGAGCAAGTATCCAGCGTTCTATGATTTGAACACCCACCTCAGCCTTGGCTTTGTCTTTCGGTTTTAAGGGTCTGGCAGGTAGCAGCACTGTGCCATAATGGGCGGCGAGCTGTTGATAGCTAGAATTGATTGCTGGATCGTAACGGCAGGCTTTGGTGACGGCACTTTTCAGGTTATCCGGTACCACCATCGTGGGGACACCGCCAAAGAAAGTAAAGGCTCTGACATGGCTGTTAATCCAGTCAGGTAGCTGTTGACTCCAGGTCGCTTCGCAGTAGGTGTAATTAGAGGCACCCAATACGGCGACAAATATCTGAGCGGTTCTTATTTCGCCTGTGGTATTGGAAACAATAGGCACTGTCTGGCCTGCGTAATCCACAAACAGTTTTTCACCGGCTTTGTGAACTTGACGCATGGAACGTTTTTGTTTTTTTAGCCAGCTTCGATAAAGAAGACAGTATTGAGGGTAGCTAAAACTGCGGTTAGGGTATTGCTGAGCATATTCTTCCCACAACAGCTGCTTGGTCATGCCTTTGCGTTTAAGCTCTTGATGAACCTCTATCCAGTCAGGCAGCTGCTTTTTAGTGGAGACGGTCACATCGGCCTGTGGATAAATTTTAAGGGCAAGCTGTTGATCGTCTATTGATTCAATCGTTTCCCAGTCAAGACCTAGCGCTTCTGCCTTGTTGACCACTTTTTGTATGGCTCCCAGACTTAATCTTAA
>JAJRWO010000224.1 GCA_024276775.1 Gammaproteobacteria bacterium
CTTCATCCGCAACGGAAAAATGCCCCAGATTATCCTTATTAAGAATTTTATTATCGACTTTCAGATAGGCCACACCATCTTCCGGAATCACAGTCACCTCAACCACACCCGCGACCTTGGCAATTTCAATCCCAAGTATTTTTGCTTGTTTTTCATTAACTTGCCCGACGTTTATCATGTGACTTCCAAGATGGCGAGGCTGTTTCATCGTCCCCGCAAGAATAACCCAGATAAAGGCCAGCAGACCACAAAACAAAAATACCGCTTCCCCATCCATGTGCTGATAAAGCCAGCCACCCGAGACACCGCCAACAAAGGCCCCCATAAACTGAGAGCTGGTATATACCCCCATTGCGGTCCCCTTCTTGTCGGCCGGGGCAATCTTAGCAACCAGTGACGGTAACGAGGCCTCAAGAATATTAAAAGCCAAAAAGAAGGCCAGCAGAGCAATGACAATACCCGTCACAGAACCCCCCACCTGGCTTAGCAGTAACATGGCCACCATCAACAATGCAATCGCGCCAACAAACACCTGTTTCATCATGCGTTTTTTCTCAGCAATGATGATAAACGGCACCATGGCAACAAACGATATCACGAGTACAAACAGATAGACCATCCAGTGATCTTCACTGCCCAAGCCAGCCTGATCACGCAGCGCTAGCGGCACAGCAACAAAGGTCGCTGTCAAAATCATGTGCAATACAAAAATACCAAAATCCAGGCGTAACAGTTGCCTGTCCCCCAGCACATTTTTGAACTGGGCCGGCACCGGCTCAGTATCACGGTGAAAACGACTCACTACCGGGGTCGGCACCAGCAGTGCCAGAATCGCCATTGCCACCAGAGCCAGTACCGCCGTCATCCAAAATATGCCGTGCAGACCAAACCAGGCGTTGACAATCGGCCCCATAATCAGGGCGATGGAAAATGACACCCCCATACTTATACCCATGATTGCCATGGCCTTGAGGCGATGTTCTTCACGGGTCAAGTCTGCGGCCAAAGCCATGACTGCGGCCGCAATCGCACCTGCCCCCTGAAGGGCACGGCCAATGATCATACCCGTCATGGAATCCGACATGGCCGCCACTACACTGCCCAGAGCAAAAATTGCCAAACCACCATAGATCACCGGCTTACGACCAATCCGGTCAGACAACATCCCAAATGGAATTTGCAATAGCGCCTGGGTCAAACCATAAATCCCCATTGCCAAACCAATCAAAAACGGTGTTGCCCCAACTAAATGTTCTGAATAGAGCGCGAACACGGGCAAGATCATAAACAAACCCAACATGCGCGTACTAAAAATACCTGCCAGCGAAAAAGCAGCGCGGCGTTCAATTGGGGTCATACCAGAGTTCTTCATCGGATTTGCTTTGCGTAGTAGAGTAAAAAAGTCGTATATTAACAGGTTCACTCAGCGACGGAAAAGCAGTATGGATACTATCCACATCCGCGGTGCACGCACCCACAATCTTAAAAACATTGACCTTGATCTGCCTAGGGATAAGTTAATCGTCATCACCGGCCTGTCCGGATCAGGCAAATCATCCCTGGCATTCGATACTATCTATGCCGAAGGCCAGCGCCGCTATGTTGAATCGCTTTCGAGTTATGCGCGTCAATTTCTGTCGATTATGGAAAAACCCGATGTTGATCACATCGAAGGACTGTCACCTGCCATTTCCATCGAGCAGAAATCCACCTCGCACAACCCACGCTCGACCGTTGGCACCGTGACCGAGATTTATGATTATCTGCGTTTGCTGTTCGCCCGCGCCGGCGAGCCACGCTGCCCCCAACACAATCTGGTGCTAGAAGCCCAAACCGTCAGTCAAATGGTTGACCATACACTTGATCTGGACGAAGGCACCAAGCTGATGTTGCTGGCCCCCGTTATCGACGGTCGTAAGGGTGAACACTTGTCCATGCTGGCCGAACTGCGCAGCCAAGGGTTTATACGCGCCCGCATCAACGGTCAGGTTGTTGAGCTTGACCAAACACCCGAACTGGACGCCAAGAAAAAACACACTATTGAAGCCGTGGTAGACCGCTTCAAAGTACGTGAAGATATGAAACAACGCCTGGCAGAATCATTTGAAACCGCACTCAACCTGTCAGACGGTATTGCCCGCATCGCCTACATGGGTGAAGACAAGCCCGACTTGGTGTATTCAGCCAAGTTCGCCTGTTCCCAATGCGGTTACAGCCTGGCCGAGTTGGAACCACGTATTTTTTCATTTAATAATCCCTACGGTGCTTGCCCCAGTTGTGACGGTCTAGGGGTCAATCAATTCATCGACCCCACACGTGTCGTGCATCACCCTGAGTCAAGTCTGGCCAGCGGTGCCATCCGTGGCTGGGATAGACGCAACGCTTATTATTTTCAGTTATTGCAATCTCTGGCAACTCACTATGGTTTTGATATCGACACACCGTATCAAACATTGGATAAAAAAATTCACCAGGTACTGCTATTCGGTAGTGGCAAAGAAAAGATCGAAACAACTTTTTTCAACGACAAAGGCAAAGCTAAAACCAAGCGAGCGCCGTTTGAAGGTATCATTCCCAACATGGAACGACGTTATCGCGAGACCGAATCCAATGCCGTGCGCGACGAATTAGCCAAATATCTCAGTCACCAGAGTTGTCCCGACTGCGGCGGTGCCCGACTGCGCACCGAGGCCCGCAATGTTTTTATTGCTGATCTAACCCTGCCAGAGGTCAGTCACATGGCCATCGGCCGCGCGCACGAATTTTTCAGTCACCTGACACTGCCCGGCAAGCGCGGTCAGATCGCCGCTAAAATCGTCAAAGAAGTACAGAATAGGCTCAAATTTCTGGTTAACGTTGGCCTGGATTATCTCAGTCTGGATCGTAGTGCAGATAGCCTTTCGGGGGGTGAAGCGCAAAGAATCAGACTGGCCAGCCAGATCGGTGCCGGCCTGGTTGGCGTTATGTACGTGCTCGATGAACCCTCTATCGGCCTACATCAACGTGATAACGAGCGCCTGATCGAAACCCTCACCTACCTGCGCG
Source organism: Gammaproteobacteria bacterium (assembly GCA_024276775.1). Taxonomy (GTDB): domain Bacteria; phylum Pseudomonadota; class Gammaproteobacteria; order Tenderiales; family Tenderiaceae; genus Tenderia. The sequence goes on from JAJRWO010000224.1 coordinate 3,046, forward strand.
ACCTTGGCAATACAGTCATCGTGGTTGAGCACGACGAAGATGCCATCCGCTGCGCTGACTACGTGGTCGATATTGGCCCAGGTGCCGGCGTACACGGCGGCGAAATTGTGGCACAAGGCACCCCACAACAAGTCTGCAACAACCCCAATTCACTCACCGGTCAATACCTGTCCGGTAAAAAAGAAATCAGCATTCCATCGCAACGCACACCTAATGACCCAGAGCGACAGATACGTATTCGCGGTGCATCAGGCAACAACCTGAAAGGCATCAACGTCGACATTCCGCAAGGCCTGATGACCTGCGTGACGGGGGTCTCTGGCTCAGGAAAATCAACCTTGATCAACGACACCCTGTATCGCAATGCTGCACTGATAATCAATGGTGCCGGCGAAGACCCCGCCCCCTGCACAGAAATTACCGGCCTGGAACAGTGTGACAAAATTGTCGATATCGACCAAAGCCCCATCGGCAGAACACCTCGTTCAAATCCTGCCACCTACACCGGCCTGTTCACCCCGATTCGTGATTTATTCTCCGGCACACAAGAGGCTCGTTCACGCGGTTATACACCCGGGCGTTTCAGCTTCAACGTAAAAGGCGGTCGCTGTGAAGCTTGCCAGGGTGACGGCGTCATCAAAGTCGAAATGCACTTCCTGCCCGACATCTACGTGCCTTGCGATGTCTGCAAAGGCAAGCGCTATAACCGCGAAACCCTGGACGTGAAATACAAAGGCAAAAATATCTATGAAGTGCTGGCCATGACTGTCGAAGATGCCGTGGTCTTTTTCAGTGCCGTGCCCGTCATCAAACGCAAACTGCAAACGCTGATGGATGTTGGCCTGAGCTATATCACCTTGGGCCAAAACGCCACTACCCTCTCCGGTGGTGAGGCACAACGGGTCAAACTGTCACGCGAGCTATCCAAACGCGACACAGGAAAAACACTTTATATACTTGATGAACCCACCACCGGTCTGCATTTTCATGACATCGAACAGCTGCTCACCGTCCTGCATCGCCTGCGCAACCACGGCAACACTATCGTCATCATCGAACACAATCTGGATGTTATTAAAACTGCCGACTGGCTGATTGATATCGGCCCTGAAGGTGGCGACAAAGGTGGTGTGGTTGTCGCAATCGGCACGCCAGAAGACGTTTCATTAAACCCGGAATCACATACGGGGCATTTTTTACTGCCATTACTGCAACAAGCGCATACTGAAACAAAAAAGGCTTCATAAAATTCCTGGTATCAATAAAAACAAACGGCAAACCAACAACAATACTTTCGAGAATGTTGGTATATTTTTATTGCGAAACCCGTATGCAAAAATTTAACGAGGGCCATGCATGAATTATCAAGATGAGATTCTAGACAGAATATTTATGATCACTGAACGAGTGATTGTGTTTGACGGGCTTGATGACATTTTCAGCCATATTGTAAAAACCTCTGTTGCATTAACAAAGGCAGATGCCGTCACCATAAGAGTCTTTAATATCGAAACTGGATTTCTTGAGATTGCCTATTCTATTGGCGTATCAGAAAACTTCATCCAGCAATCCCCTATTAGCGTTGGCGAAGGCATTATTGGCCATACAGTGTTAGAAAATAAATCCTTTTCAACCCGTGATGCCACACAAGAGATATCATGTAAAAATATTGACGTTGCCAAAGCTGAAGGCATAAAGGCCATGATGTGCGTCCCCATGAACAGCAGGGAAAGTACACTTGGCTGCATTACTGTTTACCGAAAAACCAATCAAGAGTTTGCTGATCATGACTTGATGTTATTAAGCATTTTTTCTGCTGAAGCGGTAGAGGCTGTCGAAAAAGCCAAGCTAATTACCGAATTAAAAAAACAAGCCACCATCGACCCATTAACAAGCCTGTTTAACAAGCGGTCAATTATCGAAAAGCTACAGGCTGAAATTGATCGAAGCAAACGACACAAGCAGTCAACCGCTATACTATTCATTGATATTGATAATTTCAAAAAATACAATGACGGCCATGGTCACCTTATGGGTGATAAATTATTGCATGACTTCACTGCCCTGTTACACAGACATTGTAGAACAGAAGATATATTGGGGCGCTTTGGTGGCGATGAATTTATTATCATTGCGCCTCAGTCCAGCATTTCTGGCGCTCTATCTCTAGCAAAAAAACTATGCAAAGAGGTACAACAATACAATTTTATTAGCAGCAATATTAATCAACCTTTTAACACCACCTGTAGCATCGGCATTGCCTTATACCCTGAGCATAGTGACGATTATGAAAGCTTGATGGACAAGGCAGATAAAGCACTGTTTATCAGTAAACGAAGCGGTCGAAACAAAGCAACTGTCTGGCAAGAAACAGCCAAGCCCTGAGCAACTAAAACCTTGTTCATCATCGAGAAAAATGAATAAACCCCTATACAACATTAATAAACAATCGAGCTCTGCTAAAAAATGTTAGCTAAATTGATCAATATAACTATATTTTCACTGGCCATTCCTCAACTGGCCTTTGCCGCTGAATATAAAATTCAACTAACACCACAACATGCAAAAATAATCGGTCAAAAAATCTGGCAAAATGAAGGTTTGGGAAAGCTTGAAAATTTAACCGTCTGGAACAAGGGCGAAGACTTTCCCTCGTTTGGTATTGGCCACTTCATCTGGTATCCCAAAGGGATTGAAGGGCCGTTCAGCGAAAGTTTTCCA
>JAJRWO010000225.1 GCA_024276775.1 Gammaproteobacteria bacterium
GGATAAATGCCAGTGTTGACATGATAACTATATACTAAATGTGCTCGCAGGGTTAGTTGTATACTGCTTTTTTACTAGGTTGATTGTTAAGCCATATTTATAAATAATGTGGTCATAAAAAAATGTGGCCGCAGAATAAGTATTATGATATTATTATATAATGATTTTGCGAAAGACTCGGGTAGGAGTCTATTTCGATAGCTGGAGGTGTGGCTCTATTCTGTGCTGCACCGAATATTTCGCGGAGTGGAATATGATTTTTGATGACCGTTATGAGGTCTTTCTTGCGGATTCGCCAGAGAGCAAAACCCTTCATTACCAACTGAGATACCAGGTTTATTGTGAGGAAATGGGTTGGGAGCGTCGCCAGCCATTTTTGCAGGAAAAGCTTGAACGTGATGATTTTGATGCTAATTCCCATCATTTCCTGGTGAGGGATCGTGCCAGTCTGGACTGGGTTGGTGGCATGAGGTTGGTTGACCGAACTTTCCAGGATCTGCCAATTTCGAAATTTTGTCAGATTGATAAGGACAATCAAAGTCGTTTTGCGCAAGACCGTTGTGTTGAAATATCCAGGTTGTTTGTTTTGCCAGGTTTCCGCTGTGGCCGGAGACTGGCGTCTGCCGAAGTAAAAAAACCAGTGGACAGCAGGAAATCATATCACTATGAAGTTATTTTAGGTTTGATTCGAGCTGCACGTGGTTTTGGTTTGAATAACAACATAGATTGTTGGTATTTTTTGGTGGGATCAGCGCTGGCGCGAGCGATCAAACGTATGGGGATTGACCTGTTTCGATGTGGCCCCGGTGTTCAGCACAAAGGCTTAAGGCATCCCTATTGCGTTGATGTGAAATGTTCTGAAAGGGTTTTTTCAGGGGCTGATGATGTCAGGACAATGTTCTCAATGGAAGATACCTATAAACATTATTCCCGATATGGCGGTGTGGCAAGATACCGGCAAACAGAGATAAATCCGCCCGGTGTTTGTTTTGAGCACACAGGAGCCACCGTTTGAGTTAAGCGAGTCAGATTTTGATGATGGCGTATTTTACTAAATGTTTGTTGTATATTGCGAAGTTTTTTTGTCTTTATGGATTTCCGGCTATAATGTTGTGGGTCTGTGGTGTAGAATCGCGTCGCGAGAGGCTATAGGTTAGGTGCTGCGGGAATAATAAACAACAAATAAACTCTCCGCTAGGGTGTGGTGATCTTTCGTTGAAAACGGCTGCTCGACGGCTTCTGTCAGTCATTTGCAAAGATCGATGCGATACGAGTCACGTGCTTGAAAATACAGTGAAGTGGGTTTGTTGGCGTGTGCTGAAGTCCCGCTTGTGCTTTGTTTGTAATTTTTATTTAAGAATTTTAGTTTGTTGACGATTTAATGAGTTGACTGCTTTGTTTTAGGGGGGGGGGGAAGCTTGGTGCAAAACAATTTTTTGAAAATCTCATTGATGCTCGCGTCATTGCTGGCGAGTTCGTTCATGTTGAGCGGCTGTACAGGCAATGTTATGCCTGCAGCATCGCTGGAAGACCTTAAAAATATTCCTGATTACAACTACATTATCGGTCCGGGTGATAATGTCAATATTTTCGTGTGGCGTAACCCAGAGGTTTCCCAGTCAGTTCCCGTTCGGCCGGATGGCAAAATCACGACGCCTTTGGTTGAGGATCTTCAGGCGAGCGGTAAAACGCCGACTGAACTGGCTCGTAAGATAGAAGAGGTGCTGGGGATTTATATCAAAGACCCTTCGGTCACTGTTATTGTCACGGGTTTTGTTGGGCCGTATGACCAGCAGGTGCGTGTTGTGGGTGAGGCTGCTCAGCCTAAGGCGCTGCCTTTTCGTGAAAACATGACGTTGCTGGATTTAATGGTTTCTGTGGGCGGTCTGACCGAGTTTGCTGCGGGTAATAAGTCCATTTTGGTAAGACGCGTGAACGGCAGGGAGATGCAATACCGGGTTCGCATCGATGACCTTATTGATAAGGGCGATATCAGCGCCAATGTCCATATTCTCCCCGGTGACATCATGATTGTTCCCGAGTCATGGTTCTAGTGTCAGGCTTTCAGTAGGAAAAAACTCAATGCAGGATATTCTGAATCAGGTGTACGGTCATGTACGTGGCGTTTGGCGACGACGCTGGGTAATGGTTTTAATTGCGTGGCTGGTCTGTATGGTTGGCTGGGTGGTCGTTCTGAAAATGCCAGATCAATACACGGCCTCTGCCCGGGTGTATTTGGATACCCAGTCCATGCTGAGGCCCTTGCTGAAAGGCTTGGCGACGCAGTCGAATGTTGGGCAAGAGGTCAAGCTGATTACACGTACTCTGTTGAGTCGTCCGAACCTGGAGAAGGTGGCGCGCATGACTGATCTGGATCTCAGGGCCAAGACGCCCGCCGAGATGGAGTCATTGCTGGATTCTCTTGGGGGGCGGATATCTTTTGTAAAAACACGTGAGGCGGATCTTTATAACATTGATTTCAGCGATAGTGATCCGATGCTGGCTAAAAAGGTGGTTCAGTCACTGTTGACAATTTTCGTCGAGGCTTCGTTGGGGTCTAGTCGTCAGGATACAAATTCAGCGCAGCGTTTTTTGAATGAACAAATTGAGGTGTATGAAGCGCGTTTGATTGAGTCTGAAAACCGTCTCAAGGAGTTTAAACGCAAAAATGTAGGTATTATGCCGGGCGAAGGAGGGAGTTATTACTCCAGGTTACAGCTTGCAATGTCGCAGATGAAAGAGGCGCAATTGCAACAGCAGGAGGCGATCAACCGACGCGATGAATTGGTCTATCAGCTTGAAGATGCCGAGGATGACCTGGAAGACGACTTGCTCAGTGGTGCTATGATGGGGGCAGTACCCAGCCCTTTGGATATGCGGATTCAGGGTTTACAGGTGAGGCTGGATGAATTGCTATTGAGATACACCGAGAAGCATCCGGATGTGGTCTCAGTTCAAACGACCATCTCTGCGCTTCAGGTTGAAAAGCAAGCTGAGGTTGAGGCGATGTCCGAGCGAGCGAGCGAGAGTTCTTTCGGTGAAAATCCAATTATTCAGCA
>JAJRWO010000226.1 GCA_024276775.1 Gammaproteobacteria bacterium
CAGGCAGTCCAAGTCTCACCGTCAAACATGGAAACACCACCCTCGGTGCCAAACCAGACCTGCTGCTTAGAATCAATCCCAAGCCCATACACCCACTCATTCACCAGCTCGTCAAAATAGGTCGTAAACTTACCAGTGGTTAGGTCCCAGAGGTTGGCACCTGCCCAAGTACCAATCCAGACCTTGCCATCAGCCTGCTGATCAAAGCTGTAAATCCAGTAATCTGCCAAACCGTGCATGGGGAAAAACACCTTCCAGTCACCCTCTTTATAGCGCGCCACACCACCGCCATTGGTGCCAAACCACTTGTAGTCATCCTTATCCACAAACAAGGCAAAGACATATTCATTGGCCAGACCATCGGCGCGGGTAAAGGTGTTACGCAACGACTGATTGCTTAGATCAACCTCGTGCACACCTGATGAGGTGCCCACCCACAAACTGTTTTTACTCGATGAAAGCGCCATAGAACGAACATAGATGTCACGCCCCACCTCAAAAGCGTCGATCACCTTCCAGGGATCTGCCTGAATCTGAGGCTGGTTTTGTACCTCAACCTCAGCCACAACCGGCTTTGGAGTAGATTTGGGTGCATCGGCACATGCCGCCATTAGCGCAGCGGCAAAAATAACAAGCCACAACTTCATTATTGAAAGGTTCTCAGGTGTGCGATAACGTCCAGCATTTCCTGAGTGGTCAACAACCCACGGTAGGCAGGCATGATGCCGCGCCCCTCCTCAAGCACCAACACTAAAAAGGCATTGTTTTTAAACAAGCTCTGGCCACGCCTGAAATCAGGCATGCCCGGCATTGCCCCCGCACCATTCGAACCATGGCAGTTAGCACAATGAATATTATAAATTTTGGCACCGTTGCGAGGATCGGCTGCCATGGACTCAGCAGCAAATAAAAATACGCTCATGGATGCCAACAAGGCAATCAATCCAACTGTTCTTTTTGCTTTCATTTTTCCAACCACTCAAATTGGTTAATTTAGCCACAAAATCCCAGAGATAATTCTAGCATTTCAGCACTCCAGTGTCGCCGCCAGCTACTGCAATGCGGAATAATCACCGGCATAGGCTTTTTCCAGTAAGTCAATGACTTCCTGACGCTGCCATTCACGCGCGCCACTAATGCGCTGGATAAAGCGGCCATCCGGGCCAATCAAAAGAGTATAAGGAAAAACCTGAACACCCAGCTGGTCTGTCGTAATGGCACCCCCTGGATCGATATAACGAGCGAATGTCACATTTTGATCCCGCAGATATTCACGCACCAAATGATCATCTTCATCCTGTGCCAGACCAATAACAGCAAACCGTTCGGGATCCAGGGCGTCACTCAATTGCTGCAGGTTAGGCATTTCACGCCGACACGGTTCACACCAGGTTGCCCAGGCATTCAGCACCACCAACTTGCCACGATAATGGCGAATGGATACCTTGCCACCGTCCAGTTGCTGCAGGGTAATGTCGGGAAATACAGCGCCAATAACAAGGTTATCTGCCAGCAGCTCCGGCTCACTACAGCCCTGAAACGCAAGCAAGGACAGTAGCAATATCAAACGATATTGCCACGCCCTTGTTCTGATTGATTTCATCGCAAACGCTGATTAGGGCACGACGGTGTCAATCACAATTTCCAAGCCTTCACTACCAACAGCCACGACTGCCGTTACACCTTGCAGGTCACCACTTTGAGGCATGGCATTACCCGTCTTGGAAATTCGTGCACCGATAATCACCTCGCTGAATTTAGCCAAACTCATATTCGGCATCATCGCCATGCTCTCATCAAGGCTGAACGTCAGCGGCAACTCGCTCGCACGGGCACGAACAATTGCTAGCGGCATCGGCGGACCATTAGCAGCGCGAGCAAACACAAACAAAGTATCGTCAGCAGCAAACTTTCCTGCCAGATCAGCCGCAATAGAAACACGTCCTTTGACGTGTACAGCGACGGCAGCCTGACCGGCTTCAGCTGTCGCAGACAAATTCTGTTGCGCTGGCGCTTGACCAAACTCACCTGCCAACTGACGTTTGAGATAAGACTTAGCCTCAGTGATATTGGCATACATGGTCCCAATATCTTCAGAGCCAGGCGGTAACAAATCACGCAAATGCTCCCAATGCTCGATAGCCCCAGAAAAATCACCACGTTCAAATAAGCCTGTACCTGCCAGCCACAGCGCCTTTTGGTTATTCGGCTCAATCGACAGTGCCTGCTGTAGCAACTCCATTGGCCGGCCTTCCAGGCTCTCACCCGTTGCCATGGCAATGGATTCGGCATAATCTGCCAGCACCGTGGCATTATCACCCACAAATTGCACTGCCCGCTCGTAGGCCATCATTGCCTCTTCATAGCGTCCCAGCACCGACATTGAACGACCCAGCATTATCCAGCCATCCAGGTCCTGCGGGTTTTCCTGTAGACGCTGGGCAAGTGTCGATACCATCGTTTCGATCTGCTCTTCAACGTTGCTTTCATCCCCATGCGGGGAAACCTCAAGCTGAGCCATTCGCACCTGTGGATCAATGGCCGCTGGATTGCCCAGCCTGTCATACAGCAACACGCTTGCCAGAGGTACCGCCACCGCCACCACAACAGCCGTTGCGATACTTAAACGTTTACCGGATTTGCCTTCGCCCTTTTCAGCGGCAGTGGTATCTTCCAGGACACG
>JAJRWO010000227.1 GCA_024276775.1 Gammaproteobacteria bacterium
CAAGCAGTTCGGCGTAAGTTTGGCTCAAGTTGTCCATCATCTTTTTTGCTCCTTCATACGATTGATGAAGGAACTTTACTGTTTTATCATTTGCCCGCAAGGGCTTTATTGCCTGAGCGTAGTCTCAGGCAATTGCTAGTTTGCTTATCGCACTCGTGATTTACACTTTTTCGGGAGCAAGCAACGACAGCATTTTCGCCTACCCTGCTCCCAGTGCCACAACAAACGCAACCAATGGATACCCAGGGCCAATATCAGGCGTTGAAAGCATGTCCGGCTATCCTGCGCCTAACCAGACAACAAGCCTGAATCGAGGAGGCGAGTGCATCCCGCCGATTGATCCGTCCAATACCCTGAGAAGCATAGGCATCTGCCCAACTCCCATATCATTACCCACACCGACACCAAGCCCCACGCCAAATCCAGGTGATTCGGGCATGTTGAATATGACAACTTTCCTCACCGTTCGCGAAAACGGCATACCCGATTACCAGCTAATTTCACCAGGGCAGGATCAAATTCCCGGTGTAACTGTCACCACAAAAAGCTTAACCTATAACGGCCCATTGCCATCATCGCCACCAGCAATGCCAAACCGTCAATCGGCAAACTCCGATTTGGTAGACAATTGGGATCTGCTTTTCGATGAAGGATTTGAGGGCACTTTTCCACAAAGCGGATGCGTTGCATTTGATGACAACAGCAGTGATGGATATGAACGGTATTGGGGTGCTGATGATGATCGGCCGTTAACGGGTACAAAAGCAGGCTGGCCAGCGAAGGGCGGTGCAGATGGTGTCGAACCAAATGGGTTTTCCTATCCTGACAACCTCGATAGCTGGCTAGTCTGCGGGCCATTTGACTTAAGCCAAGCAGACAAGTTTATTGTGCAATATAGTTATTGGCACGAGATTCCAGACATCATCGGCGATTCCTTTTTCTTTGGCATCTCCAATGATTGCACATCTTTTCAAGGGTCTGCTTCAGTTGGCTCAACATCAAGTTGGATTGTAAAACGGGAACACATTCAGGGCGTAGCTGGAAACAACAGTGTTTGGGTAGCCTGGGTTTTTGAGAGTGACAACAATGGCGCGTTTGGTGAAGGAGCCTGGATCGATGATTTACAGGTATGGCGATACAATACGCCCACTTCCGTTTGCGGCAATTTTGATCCTGGCGATAAAGGCATTGTTTTGCCGCCTTACGATCCAACCGCCAACGGCGAAGTGCCCATTATCAGGCCAGGGGATACGCTGGCTGTAGATGCGTTGAAAGCCGCTGGGGTAGATTGGGTCAGGTTGGGCTTCATTCATCGCAATGGCAGTATTGATTGGCAGGGATATGATCGCATGGTAGATACCCTGTGCACCAACGGCATCAGTGTACAGGGGTTGGTCAATCATGAAACGCTTCAGCGACAAGATTACGATGAGCCATCTTCGGCAGAGGCTTATCGGCAGAACTTTGCTGATCAAGCAGAATTTATTGTTGATTATTACGAAGGACGAATCACCTACTGGGAAGTATGGAATGAATCAAATTTGGATGCCAATATAGGCGGAGCTTTTGTGCGGCCTAGCCTCTATGCACCGCTTCTTGATGACACATACCAAGCAATTAAGCAAGCGAATCCACAAGCGCAGGTCTTGTTTGGAGGTCTTGCTAGTGCATGGGGTGATTCTAATGATTATTTTGCCCAAGTGTACAGTTTTGCAGGTATCAGACAGTTTGATTACTTTGCCGTGCATCCATATGCCAATGACACATACGGACCAAATCCTGAAATCTACATGTATGCCAATTTGTTGCCTGGCGAAACTACGATTGTTGACAAGTTTATGAGAACAATGTCTTCTCAATCTCAGGGAAACAAACACGTTTGGATTACGGAAGTGGGTTGGAACAGTTCCAAAGGCTTGCCTAATCGTCCGGTATGCCATGATCCCGTTCTCGTGACCGAAGCAGAGCAAGCAGCTTATCTGAAACCAATGTTTAACACGCTGTTTAACGAAGTAACCTTGTGGAACCAGGCAACACTGGCTGTAGAGAAAGTGGTTTGGTATCAATACATGGATATTGGTATTGGTGATCCCTGTACGCAAGGACAGACAGCAACTAGTCGGGCTTATGTGCCGCTTGGGGAAATGAACGCTACCCAAGGAGATGTGACCTGGCTGTTTGGGTTGTATCGCTCAGACAAAGTGACACCTAAACCAGTACAGTGCGCCTTTCTCGCCTACCCGAATGATTGTCAGCAAGTTTTCCTTCCCACAGCTCTCAAGCAATAGGAGTAATTGATGCGAAAATTATCAAACAAAACCCATTGGCTGGTAATGTGCCTGTGTATGGCATTATTTCTAGTGGCTTGTGTACAAAAAGAACCACAAATTCCGGTGATAATAACCACTATCCCGGTAGAAATTGGGGCAGCAGAGGATATTGCCATCAATTCTCGTACTGGGTATGTGTACATTATAAATAAAGGCAATCGAGTAGGTGTCTTGAAAGATTTGGAACAAGTGGCCTTATTGGAAACTGGCACAGACCTGTTTGTAGAACCAAATGATCTCGCTGTGGATGAAGAACACAACTGGGTTTATGTCGTTAATCGAGCCGATGATACTGTTGCTCTCATTCAAGACACAGAAGTGGTTGCCATTGTGGAGGTGGTTGGCAGATACCCGCAAGAAGTTGCGGTTGAGCCGAACAGCGGTTGGGCTTACGTCGTGGGACCTTATCGCGCGGGGTCGCCGCTTGGCGGAGAGGCTGTGATTGAAGGGCACGTTACGGTTCTTGACGGGCCAGAAGTGGTCGGAACTGTCCTTCTGGAAGATATTGCAGCCTGGCACGTTACTGCCGACCCAGTTGATGGCTATGTTTATGTGGCTGGATGGCAATTGACAGATGATTCGCCAATTGGACATCCTACAAAGGGAATCGTTGTTGTCTTAAATGGCTTGGAAGAAGTTGCGCGCTATGAGACTATCTTCCCCCCACAATCAGGGGATCACATCATGGATGTGGATCAAAAGACAGGCAATGTGTTCCTAATAGATGATGAAACTATTATTCAATTTTCAAAAGGGAATTTGACTGACACAATCCCAATGGGAAAAGTGGGATATATTCGCAACCTTCGCGTTCACCCTCAAACAGGTGATATATATCTTGTAGCATGGGGAGAACAGACAGAAGTCCTTGTTGTCCAGGGAAAGGAAATAACTGCCAAAATTCCAATTGAAGGAACAGCCCTAAAGATGGCAATAGACCCGGTGTCAGGCAACGTGTATGTGGCTGACTTTTGGTTTAACACTGTGACGGTTATTCAAGGTACGGAAGTCATCGCTACTCTGGAAACGGGCTTATATCCTTATGGCATTGCTGTAAATTCTGCAAATGGTCAAGTGTACATTTCTAATACAAATGAAGGCACTGTTACTGTGTTAGGCTTTCAAGAGTAGCCAAGGTAAGAGCGGCATTTGCTCCGTTGTGTCAGGATGAAAAAGCCCATCCTGACACAACTACACAAACGCCGCTTTGGTAGGTGAAGTCGGGAATTTGCAGAGAGGCGGCGTTCAAACATTGCGCTTTCATCGTTTTGGTTAGCCAAGTTGGTTCGCGCATGAAAGGTCGTATTTGCCAAAATGTTGGTGGGGCGCAAAGTTTGCCCGCCTTACGCCATAAATTGCCAACGCCACCACCAGAGCAGAGGTTCTATGTTGTGGCAACGGTGTTGGTCGTTGTTAGTCAGGCTTCTTGTGCAAGGTTTTGGTAAAAAGCCAGCCAACAAGGCTTACACGCTGACGGCGAGATCGAGGCCACTTGCCATTTAAGGCCGTAGTTAGCAAAGTAGTCTCGCCCGCAAAATATTTGGTTTTTTCTCGCCGCAGGTGAAGCGGGCGCTAAACAGACCGGGCGGAATTTGAGGCGGAGAAGCTAGGTTTTTGTGTCGGTCAGGTTGTAGTAATTGTCGCGCTGGTTGGTTGGCACAGGCATTTTAATAATTGAAGATGTTTTAATGGCGGAGCGTGCCTGCTCTATTTTATGTTTTGGCGGACGGCGCGGTTTTTGGTCAGAAAAACGCAGGTTGGTTTTGGCGCAGGTTCTGGTTTGTGGAACTCAAACCGTTGCAGAGGTCAAGTTGTTGGCTCGGACAGGCTGACGCTTTTGGTTTGGCTTTTTTGTCTGGCAGCGGTTTTGGCGGGCAAAGGTTGGGCTGGCGGCGGCAAAGGTTTTGGTTTTTGGCGCTCAAACAGGGTTGGTTTAGCTTTTTCGCGGGTTTGACGGGTTGGCTGGCAGGGTCAAACGGCCGTGAATTTAACATGTTGGTTGGC
>JAJRWO010000228.1 GCA_024276775.1 Gammaproteobacteria bacterium
ACGGATCTCCGTGCCATCCGGGTGGTCGGCCTTGTCATCATCGAAGAAGGTGGCGTCGAACTTTACCCGCCCCCCGATCTGCATGGAGTATTCACCATCGGCAGACTCGATCTTTGGCCCCGGACGGAAAGAGACCTTGGCGCTGTCCAGTTTAGCGGGGGCGGCTTTGGCCTCCTTCTGCTGAGCGGCCATCTGTTTCTGAAGTATAAGCAACTGCTGTTGCAGCTTATTCATCTGAGCCTGCATCTCCTCGATGTCTATCGGCTGATTGCCGGCATAGGCGCTGGATGCAGATAATAACGCCGACAACCCCAGGGATGGATAAATGTTTTTCATTGTGTACTCACTCTTATAATATATGCATAGCAATGGGAAGAAGTCCAAGCGCCGCAGTTTAAGCCAGAAGCCTTTAAGTGTGCAACATCAAATGGTTTGATTGGCGCTATTGATTTTGGTGCGTCTGAAAAAGGGCAATGTGTTGCTCGAAAGCTGGAGTGTAAAGTGCTGTGGTGCTGAGCCCCCGATGAGTTGTTGTAGTTTCGCAACACTGTTGCAAAATGTGGTTTTTTTGTAAAAAAGTGGTTGTTGATCCTTGTTTGTTGGTATAGACTCCGATTGTCCGAATGTATATCTGACAATTACTTCCAGCTGTTTTGTGAATAAAAATGTTAGCTGAATCAAATTTTTCGAGGAGACAAACTCTAATGTTACCTAAACAATCCAAAGGGCTGCTGAGCCTTTCAATTGCCGCTGCACTTTCCCTGTCAGGGCTTGCAGTTACCACCACAACGGCGCAGGCCGATGCCTTCACCAAAGCGCTCACCGGCGGCAAGGTCAAGATGGATGTGCGTCTTCGCTATGAAGATGTGGAAGATGACAGTGCTGCCAGGAAGGATGCCGATCTCCTTACCGTTCGCACCCGCCTGGGCTATCAGACTGGTAGCATCTCAGGATTTGACGCTTATGTTGAAATGGAAAATGTTACGGCCATTGGTGATGATAATGATGCCAACACGGGTGGCGCAGGCTGGGGCAATGGCAATACTGCCTACTCCGTGATCGCTGATCCAGAGGGTACTGAGCTGAACCGCTACTGGTTAGGCTATAACGGTCTTGCTGACACCGTAGTCCGGGTTGGGCGCCAGCGCATCAAGCTTGATAATGATCGCTTCATTGGCAACGTCGGCTGGCGTCAGAATGAGCAGACCTATGACTCATTCACTCTGACCAACAAGTCCCTTCAGGATACCACCTTCTTCTATGCCTACCTTACTGAGGTAAATAACATTTTCGGGGCGAATGATGATATGGGATCACATTTGGTCAACGTGAGTTACAGTGGCCTTGGAGTCGGCAAGCTCACCGCCTACGGTTATTTTCTTGACTACGACAAAGAGTCAACAAAAGAGGTAACGCACTCCTCGCGGACATTAGGTCTGCGCTTCAAGGGCGCCACGGATCTAGGCGGCGGAACAAAGCTGCTCTATACCGCCGAGTATGCCCAGCAGGATGATTACAAAGATGGCAGCAACAACATTGATTATGACTACGGGCTGCTTAAGCTTGGCGTTAAGGTTGCTGGTTTCACCATCATGGCAGGCTATGAAGAGCTGGAAGGCGATAATAATGTGACAGGCTATACTGGTGCATTTCAGACCCCTCTGGCCACCTTGCATGGTCAAAACGGTTGGGCTGATATGTTTCTCGCTACCCCAGCAGGCGGTCTTGAAGATCGCTCCATCGCTATTAGCACCAAGGTTGCGGGCATCAAGCTGAAGGCTGTCTACCATGAATATGAAGCTGAGAGTGGCAGCGCGGACTATGGCGACGAGTGGAATTTCGTGGCGGTGAAGAAGTTCGGTAAGAACTACCATGCATTGATCAAGTATGCAGCTTTCGACGCTGACAACGACTGGGTCGGCAAGGACGACAAAGACAAGCTCTGGCTTAAGGCCGGGTTTAAGTTCTAAGCAACTGCTTGAAACTTGAAGTTATAAAACGGGGCCTTCGGGCTCCGTTTTGTTGTCTGTCACAAGCATGGGTTGTATTTATGGAGGTATGAGATATAGCCAGAGCAGGGTGATACCCTTATAATGCGCCCACACAAAAACATATAAACCACCAAGTGGTGATGAATTTAGTTTTCCTTCAGCCTTGCTGGCTGAACCAAAATCGAGGAGATAAACAGTGATGTTACCCAAGCAACCCAAAGGGCTATTGAGCCTCTCTATTGCCGCCGCGCTTTCCCTCTCCGGGTTTGCGGCTTCAACCACAACAGCACAGGCAGATGCCTTTACCGATGCCCTCACTGGCGGCAAGGTCAAGATGGATGTGCGTCTGCGCTATGAAGATGTGGAAGATGATACCGCTGGCATAAAGGATGCGGATCTCCTCACCATCCGCACCCGGCTGGGCTATCAGACCGGCAGCTTCAATGATTTCAATGCCTATGTTGAGATGGAAAATATCACCGCCATTGGTGATGACAATGATGCCAATACAGGCGGTGGCACTAATGACTGGGGTAACGGCAATAGCACCTACGCCACCATCGCCGACCCTGAAGGAACTGAATTGAATCGCTATTGGTTGGGCTATAACGGTTTTGCTGATACTGTTGTTCGGGTTGGCCGCCAGCGTATCAAGCTCGATAATGACCGTTTTATCGGCAACGTCGGCTGGCGTCAGAATGAGCAGACCTATGACTCATTTACCCTGACCAACAACTCTCTCTCCTGCACTACATTCTTCTATGCCTATCTCACTGAGGTCAACGGTATCA
>JAJRWO010000229.1 GCA_024276775.1 Gammaproteobacteria bacterium
AGCTTGCTGGCTTCAAGTGAATCACTGTAAAGCAAGGGGTGTTCACCTTGAGCCACCAGCAAAACATTGTTATCCAGATTCTTACCCACCGCAAACCACGGTTCGCCACTGGAATCCTTGCGTCCGCCAATGCCCAGTCCCTGGCGCTGCCCCAGGGTGTAATACATCAGACCATCATGGCTGCCGATTAACTCACCTTCCGGGGTCCGCATCTCACCGGGTTGGGCGGGCAGGTATTGGCTGAGAAATGCTTTAAACTTGCGTTCGCCGATAAAACAGATGCCGGTGGAATCCTTCTTTTTGGCATTCACAAAATTATTTTCCTCAGCAATGCGGCGTACCTCAGGCTTGGGCATATCAGCCAGCGGAAACAGGGTTTTGGACAGCTGCGCCTGACCCAGCGTATAGAGAAAATAGGTTTGATCCTTATTCTGGTCTTTAGCCTTCAGCAGGCGGAAATAACCGTCGCGGAATACCACCTTGGCATAGTGGCCCGTGGCAATCTTGTCGGCACCGTGTGCCAGCGCATAGTCAAGAAAGGCCTTGAACTTGATCTCTTTATTGCACAGAATATCCGGATTCGGTGTACGACCGGCCTTGTACTCTTCGAGAAAATAGGCAAATACTCGATCCCAATATTCGGCAGCAAAATTGACGCCATCCATCTCGATACCCATCTGATTGCAAACGTCCATTACATCCTGAGAATCCTGCACCGCCGGGCATTCGCCATCAGGGTAGTCCTCCCAGTTCTTCATGAACAGACCGCTCACCTCATAGCCCTGCTGCTGCAACAGCAGGGCCGTCACCGACGAATCAACACCGCCAGACATGCCGACAATAATGCGTTTTGCTGGATCTTGAGTCATGGTTTTTGAATCTGTGCCTGAGTCCGGGATAAAAGAAGCACATTTTAATATAAAATCGGATTTCGCGCAGGCAAAGAACACCGTCGTACTCAAGTTCAACGCCTGTTGTGCCGCTGGGGTGTAGCAAGCTGGGCGTATGAACAGCCACTGCCTCGCGGAGTCACTCAGTGTACGAAGCACATCAATATTTTTTTAACGGATGAATGATGGCCCGAAAAACCTATTTTAAATACTGGGGCAAAGCTCGCAAGGAGGGAGAGGAGGGAGCGCTTTATCACCTGCTGCCTTACCACTGTCTGGATGTGGCGGCGGTGGCCGATGTCTGGTGGGATAAGGCACCTGCTATCGAGAACGCATTTGTTGAGGCAACCACTTTGTCCTCACTCCAAGGCAAAGCCTGGGCGCTGTTTTTCATCGCCCTGCATGATTACGGCAAGCTGGATATGCGTTTCCAACTAAAGGCACCAACGGCGGTTGGGAAGCTCTATCCCGAGTTTGATAAAGAACTTGTCGGTTTTTCTGGTTTGAATATCAGGGACTATTTCCACGGGCCGCTAGGGTTCTCCCTGATCTATCACGACCTCAAGTCTCGTTTGGGGTGGAATGAATACGATGAATCGGTCTGGAATGCATGGCAGCCGTGGTTGGCCGCAGTGACAGGGCATCACGGTGTGATTCCTGATCAGCCGGATGCTCAGGCCGAAATAAGCAAGCGCCAAGCTGATGCCTGCATTATTGAGCATGACCGAATGGCCCGATTAGAATGGGTCAGTGCTCTGGAAACGCTGTTTCTTAAACCTGCTGGCCTTTCCATCGAAACACCACCGCCACCTTGTAGCTCACTATTGGCTGGTTTCTGCTCGGTGTCAGATTGGCTTGGCTCGAACAGTGAAATTGGCGCGTTTGAGTATGAAACCAAGCAAGAACCGTTATCGAGTTACTATCAGCGAAGCGTGTCCATCGCACAAGGTCAATTGGCTGCAAGTGGCCTGCTGTCCACGAAGCGGCCCTATCAAGGTGTTGAGTCTTTACTGCCAAAGGTAAAAGATGCCACTCCAAAGCAGCTACAAACCCTGGTCGATAAGCTGCCGCTAACTTCTGGTTTAACCCTCATTGAAGCCCCCACTGGCTCAGGTAAAACCGAAACAGCTCTGGCCTATGCATGGCGGCTACTCGATGAAGGTTTGGCTGACAGCATCATCTTTGCCCTGCCGACCCAGGCGACGGCCAATGCCATGTTGAAACGTTTGCAAGCCTGTGCGCCGCTTATCTTTAACAACCAGCCCAACCTGGTACTGGCTCATGGTAAATCTGCTTTTAACGAAGATTTTTGGCAACTGAAAAACAACTACCAACAGCGCACTGAACAGGGCAGCGAAGAGGCACGGGTGCAGTGTGCCGAGTGGTTATCCACCAGTCGCAAGCGGACGTTTCTGGGCCAAATTGGTGTTTGTACGGTTGACCAGGTGTTGATCTCGGTGCTGCCTGTACGTCATAAATTCGTGCGTGGTTTTGGGCTGGGTAAAAGCATTCTGATTGTCGATGAGGTTCACGCCTACGACAGTTACATGTATGGCCTGCTGGGAGAGGTATTGACGCAACAACAGACCGCAGGGGGGAGCGTACTACTGCTCTCTGCCACCTTACCCTTCCAGCAGCGCAGTGCGTTGACTAAAACATGGGGCGGCTGTTTGCCCCATCAAGAAAAACCACCTTATCCGTTAGTGACCCATGTCGATATGCGCGGCAAGACCCGTGCCTTTGAACTGCCAGAAACGCAACAACCAGAGGCGCGGCTGGTGGCGGTTGAGGTGCTTGCCAAACCACAGTTGTTAGCGGATGACGAACTCGTCCAGCAGATGATTCAGGCGGCAACACAAGGGGCGCAGGTGGTGTTCATCTGTAATCTAGTGGATGTGGCTCAGACCCTGGCGAAACAGTTACGAGAGAAAAGTGATGTGACGATTGATCTGTTTCATGCCCGTTACCGCTTTTGTGATCGTCAGGCCATTGAAAAGCAGGTGCTGGAAAAGTACGGCAAGGATGGCAAGCGGAAACAAGGCTCAATACTGATCGCTACCCAAGTAGTGGAACAGAGTCTCGACCTTGATTTTGACTGGATGATCACCCAGCTCTGTCCAGTAGATCTGTTATTCCAGCGCCTGGGTCGATTGCATCGCCATAAGCGACCAAGACCGCCCGGCTTTGGACGTCCAAAATGCAGCGTGCTGATCACCGATGATGACGATTATGGTTATCACGGATTGATCTACGGCAATACCCGCGTACTTTGGCGCACCGCTCAAATGCTACTGAACGCAAAAGGGGAGATTCATTTTCCCGCAGCCTATCGAAACTGGATAGAAAAGGTCTACCAGGAAGAGGGCTGGGGAGATGAGCCGGAGGCAGTGACTAAAAGCTATGAGGAATTTTTTGAGGAGAGCGAAGCCAGCCAGTTCACAGCGCGTCAGTTAATGAAAAGTGATGTTGAAGCGTTTTCGGATACCGACGGCAACGTAGCCGCCCTAACCCGCGATGGCGAAATGAGCCTCAATCTCTTGCCCGTTATCCAGTCAAAAAATGGCCCAGCACTGCTTGATGGTGAGTTAATCAAGAACCTGGATGAGTGGTGGCGAGACGAGGCACTTAATCTCAATATGGTTTCTGTACCCAATAGCTGGCGTAAGTTTTTGGATGATGGGGAAAATGGCTTAATAACCCTGTCAATGGAGAAGGAGGGCAAGGAAGCAAAAGTGATATTGAAGGGTGTGACGGTTAAATATAGCCCCGCCTATGGTTTGGAAAAGGAGGTGATGACGAATGAATTTGTTAAAGGATGACTGGATACCCGTCCAAAAAGAAGGCATGTTTCAGCGCATTAGTTTGAAAGCACTTTTAACCCAGGATGAACGCTGGCAGATCAGTTTGCCCAGAGATGATATGGAAATGGCCTGCCTGCAACTGCTGGTCAGCCTGACCCAAGTGCTCTTTATTCCTGCAGGCAAGCCCCAGCTTCAAACACGCATCCGCCAACCCCTGACTGAAAGCGACTACAGCGATGCAATAGAGGAAAAAGTAGACTGGTTTGAGCTTGATCACCCTCAAACACCGTTTATGCAAGTGCGTGGGGTCAAGGCGAAAGAACTGACCGATATGGCCAAACTGTTTGCGGGATTAACCGGCGCAACCAGCAGCGCCTTTGTCAATGAACCCGCTCTAGCCAGTCAGCTTTGTGCTACCTGTGCAACGATTGGCTTATTTAATCAAGCCATCAATTGCCCCAGCTTTGGTGGAGGATTTAAAGCCAGTCTGCGAGGAGGTTCTCCAATTACAACGCTGGTACTGGGTGATGACTTGCGCCAGACAATTTGGCGAAACGTGTTATGCCAAGAGGTACTGCTTGAAATCATGCCTTGGTATGAGGCATGTAAAAACGAAAAACCTAATTGGGTTGATTTGGTTCAAGCAAAACAGAGTGTGGAGGCATTCAAAACCGGCCTGTTAAGAGGGTTATTTTGGCAACCTGCTCTCATCGAATTAGTGAAAGAAGAGGGTGATGGCATATGTGATTGTTGTGGCCGACAGAGCCAACGCTACACCGGTTTCAAAAAAGAGAGGTTTGTTTATGACTTTCATAGCGTTTGGCCTCACCCTCATGGTCCGCGCGTGTTCAAAGTTTCCGGGGGAGTACGAGAAGAAAAGTTTGCTTCATTTACAACAACAGCACCATCCTGGACGCTGCTTACCCAGTTTTTAATTCAAAAAGAAGAAGAGAAACAGGGCCATACACCTGCGCCCGTGGTGAGCCAAGCCAGAAAAATGAGCATAGAAAGGCGACCATTAAACTTGATTGTTGGAGGCTATCGCAACAAGCAGGCTTCGATATTGGAACGGCGACATGAACTATTTAGTGTGGCGCAAGGTTGGCAAGATAA
>JAJRWO010000230.1 GCA_024276775.1 Gammaproteobacteria bacterium
CTTGCCACGATGCATTTTTTCTCTATTGTTAGCACTATGAAAATCATCGCCTTCAATAAAGCGCCAACCCAAATAATGAGCCAGATGTTGGCCGACGGTAGATTTACCAGAACCCGATACACCACAAATAATGACAATCTGGCACTGAGTTGCAGACATGTTGCTCGTCATGAAACGTGGTTATTGTCGAATTGTAGTACGTGATAACCCCAAGCGGGTAAATCAAAAAATACGCCATCAGCTGCCGAATTATCCAGCGTTAATGTGCCTGTATTGAGACTGTCAAGGCAGAGAATAGGTTCTTGAATGCTGTCCAGGCCAGGTAATTTTACGCGGCATTGCCCTTGGTGGGCGACATAATTGACGATGACCAATAGTCTGGTGTCGCTGTCCCCTTGCCATTGAAACGCAATAAAATTATCACAACTTTGATTGCCGTCCCAGGCCGGTGTGCATGCCAATAATTGCCATTGTCCATTATGCAGGACATCATTTTTTAAAAGCTGAAGCAACTGCTGATAAAATTGACTTAAATCCGAATCAAGTGATTCATTTGCGCTGCGACATAAATGAATCGACGTATGGATACGCCTACCCGTTAATTGCCCTTCATGAAAAAAACGCATGCCGGGTGATAAATAGGTGATGATGGCAGCGGCCTGGTGACGGGCTGATGGGATGAAGCTGGCTGCAGCACGGGGTTCATCATGATTTTCCAAAAAGCGGGTTAATCCATTTTGATAGGCTAAATCGGCCTGCAAATGTTGACGCACTGAGGTTGCGTGTTCATCACGCAGTCGATCATACAGTCTTTTATCATAGGCATAATCAAATCCCTGCTGCTGTATTGTCCATTCCAGATCCCAATACACTTCTGCCAAAAATACAAATTCTGGAAACTGCGCGCGCACCGAATCAATGGCCGAGGGCCAAAAAGCATCGCACTTCATCCCCCAGGTTCGCTCAAAGACTTCAGGCAAAACTAACATGGCCATGTCACAACGCACACCGTCGCATAATGCCGAAATTTGTTGCAATTCGGCTTGCATGGCTGCCTGTAGTTCAGGGTTAGAATAATCAAGTTGCAAGGTATCCGGCCAACCCGAAAAATAAGGGTCTCGGCCATAAGCGAATACTTGCTGACCCTGGCGGGTATTCAACATAATATAGTTTTGAGGCTCAGCTTCTAATTCGGCAGGGGTGCGGCGTATATAAAACGCTGGATTTGTCTCAACCCAGGGGTGATCTAAAGCCGTATGATTAGGAACAAAGTCCAACATCAAACGCATACCACGTTTATTTAAGCGGCGGCGTAAGGCTTGTAATTCCGTATTACCCCCCAGCCGGCTATCAACTTGATAGTGTGTAATCGCAAAGCAAGACCCCGAAATATCCTCGGTCACCAAATCGGGTAAACAGGTGCGAAATCCGTCCTGCCAACCGGGTTCAGTACGGGAAACCTGCTGGCCCGCCAAGCCGGTTTGCCAAACGCCCAGTAGCCATATCCATTCGAAGCCTTGTTTGGCAAGTTCATCTAGTGCTGCGTCAGTCCAATCATTGAGTCGAGATGATTTTGTCAGAGGATAATGTCTGATCCGGGTATTTATTTGGTAAAGTGTCGGGGAACGATTAAACGCCATCATTTTTTCTCATCCCTTGTTATGCTGGGTCAACCAAAGATTGCATTACACCATACATGCCTGATTCTAATAAGTCGTCTTTTTCTAAAGAGCCAGATAAAGCCAGTATCGTTGCTATGGTGCCCGTCCAGCCCGTTTGATGGCTGGCGCCTATTCCTGAGCCATCGTCGCCATGAAAATATTCATAAAATAATAAATGGTCACGCCAATGCGGGTCGGTTTGAAACTTTTCTGCGCCGCCAAATACCGCGCGTTTTCCATTTTTATTTTTCAGAAAAATTTTTAACAATCGTTTCGAAATTTCTTCGGCAACCTGATAAAGTGTTAACTCTTGGTCTGAACCCGTAGGGTAAGCCACTTTAAAGTCATCGCCATAATAACTATATAGATAGAGTAAGGATCGTAAAATCAGAATATTCGCTGGCATCCATACCGGCCCACGCCAATTGGAGTTGCCGCCAAACATGTTGCTATCTGATTCGCCAGGCAAATAAGCTACCGTATGCGTTTGTCCGGCCCAATGAAAGTGATAGGGATTTTTCTGGTGAAATTTAGACAACGAGCGAATGCCATAAGGACTGAGAAATTCTTCTTCATCGAGTAATCGCGCTAATACTCGTCGTAACTTGTTTTCATTCATGATCGCCAGTAAGCGACGTCCCTTTACGCCGGCTTCCACTGGGCAAGCAATATTTTGGGTTAAATGTTCTTTGCTATCGACCAATGAATAATAGTGAGCGGCGACTTCGGGCAATTGTGCTAATGTTTTTTCTTCAATCACGATAGCTGCGCACAAAGGTAACAAGCCCACTAATGAACGAATTTTTAAGCGTGTAGCACTGCCATCAGGGAAGCGTAATACATCATAAAAAAAGCCATCCTTTTCATCCCACATCTCATCATGATGATGGCCGATTTTATCCATGGCTGCGGCGATGGATAAAAAATCATCCAGATATTTAATGACTTTCCCTTGATAGCTCTTATCATGTTTCGCTAATTCAAGTGAAATTTGAATCATGCTTTGAGCATATAAAACCATCCAGGCGGTGCCGTCTGACTGCTCTAAATGCCCCCCCGTGGGTAATTCGGCGCTGCGATCAAATACGCCGATGTTATCCAGGCCTAAAAATCCACCTTGATAGACATTGCCTTCAGGCCCTTTGCGTTCTTCCCACCATTGGAAATTTTTTTCCAGTTTGGCAAAAGCTGATTTCAAAAAGGTAATATCACCTTGGCCATTGCAGCGCTCACGATCAATTTGATATACCGCACGCACTGCCCAGGCATGCACAGGCGGATTAACATCGCTAAAATTCCATTCGTAAGCGGGTATTTGGCCATTAACATGTTGATAACGACTGTCCAAAAAAAGCTGTAATTGATGTTTGGCAAAGTCAGGGTCAATCATGACCAGCGGAAGCGTATGAAAAGCCGTATCCCAGACAGCATACCAAGGGTATTCCCACTTGTCGGGCATAGAGATTATGTCGTGATTATCCATGTGCTGCCAGTCTGTATTACGTGTGGCGGTGCCATTCGGTTGTTCTTGCAGCCAACGTGCAACATCATATTCATAATATTGCTTGCTCCATAACATCCCCGCCAACGCCTGGCGCATTACACGTTGTTTATCGGCAGATAATTGCCCATTATGGAGTTGCGCATAAAATTGATCGGCTTCCTGGCGTCGCTGATCAAGCACCGTATCAAACATGGAAAAAGCAGGGTTTGGTGCCGTATTGCTACGCCGGCGCAGGCGCAAACGGATAAACTGGCTTTCACCTGCCGCTAAAGTGAGTTTATAATCAGCAGAAGCTTTAGTGCCGGTCAACTGAGGATTGACGTGGGTGGTATCCCCGGAAATAACATAGTCATTGATACCGTCCTTGACATAATCACTGCTATTTTTGCTTGCAAATAAACGTTGTGCATTGGTCTCATTATTAACGAACAGCAAAGGCGTTTCATCCTCACAAACCAGCTCATAGTCACCTAATTGGGCATGATTGGCCAAGATAGTGCTACCGGCATCCTTGTCTTGCGAGGCGGATAACGATGGTTTGGTTTGATCCAGTCCCCATGACCAGGTATTACGAAACAATAAGGTTGGCAAAACACGCAACGATGCGCTTTCCGGGCCACGATTAATGACATTGATTCTAATCAATAAGTCTTCGGCTGTTGCTTTGGCGTATTCAACAAACACATCGAAATAACGATCTTCATTAAACGCCCCCGTATCTAATAATTCATATTCGGATTCGTGCTTAGAACGTTGACTGTTGGTAGCGACTAAATCTTCATAGGGAAAAGCACTTTGTGGGTACTTGTACAAGTACTTCATGTAGCTGTGTGTTGGCGTATTATCGAGATAAAAATAATATTCTTTAACATCCTCACCATGATTTCCTTGAGGCCCGGTTAAACCAAATAAACGCTCCTTGAGCATAGGGTCTTTACCGTTCCATAACGCGATTGAAAAACACAATAATTGCTGAGCATCGCTGACGCCAGCCAAACCATCTTCCCCCCAGCGATAAGCACGGGATCTCGAATGAGAATACGGAAAATAGTCCCAGGCGTTACCGTTTTGGCTATGGTCTTCGCGCACGGTTCCCCATTGCCGTTCACTCAGATAAGGCCCCCATTTTTTCCAAGCCTTCCCATTTTTAGCCTGTTGTAGTCGCTCGTTTTCTTTTGTCATATTTACTCATCAGTTGTTATCTTGATAACCGCCATCAATCAGCAACAAAATATTGTGTAATCGCTGTACCTATGACAAAACAGGTTATGGCAAAACAGGTAAGGCTTCAATAGCTATTAAGCCATATTTTGAACAATAAAAAAGCCCCGCTGATTGATACAGGGGGCTTTATTTATTGTATGTGGTACCGGAGGCCGGACTTGAACCGGCACGCTGTTGCCAGCATTGGATTTTGAATCCAACGTGTCTACCATTCCACCACTCCGGCAGGATTCCTGATAGTGCAGCCGCGTGTTTATTTGCTGACTATAAGAAGTCGCGTAGTATAAGTGCAAGTTGCCTGTTGAGCAAGAACTGTCGATTAGATTGTTAGCCCAAAGCTGTAATGTCCCCGCTGAGGCGGCCCTGCAACTGGGCATAGGCACCCGCTAGGTGAAGCGTTTAGTTCGTGCTTATCGCGCTTCGGGGGCATTTCCAGGCACCGAGGCAACAAGCCCCGCCAAGGCGGGTGAGCTAACGCAGTTTACCTGCGCCCTCAAAAACCCTAACGGTAATCTTATATGCGCATAATATATATTATGTTAAATAGAGGTGAGTTAGAGGAGAAAACCAAACAACAAGCACCCCTGCATGGTTTTTAAACTATGGTGGGTACCGGTTCATGGCAAAGATATTTGGTGTTGTTTCAACCAAGGGTGGCGTAGGCAAAACATCCTTTGGCGGCATCCTTGCTGATATGGAGCAGCGTGTGCTGCTAGTCGATGCTGACTTCCAGCAATCACTCTCTCGCTCATTACCTGTTCCTCAGATCCTGGGGTACAGCTTAAATTACTGTCTGGAATATGGAGTCCACTTTACATCGAAAAACATTGAAGGTCGTATACCAAACCGGGTGGCCAGTATTTCGACTTCATCTATAGATAAGCGCCTGGGGTGGTTTGGATTCAATATTCTGGAAATAGTCGATTTTTTACCAATTTCTGGGAAATCACTTCCCGTCAATCGGTTTTGTTTCATCAGGGTGGTCAACAATGCAATATCTAGGGGACATACCCTCTGCTTCTTCGACAAACTCAACAACCTCATCATCTCGGGATTCGTACTCTCTGATGGCATGGCTCAACATATCAATCAGAGGATTAAGAGGATCATTTTTTGTGTCACTAGCAGACTCTAAAGCCTCTTCCAGCGCTTCCAAGGTCGCGTGGTACTTGTCTTCGTTAGTGATATTTACATACGACCGAGCCTGAGTATAAAATTGTTCGTATGCGCCCATTGTTTTACCTTTTGAACAAAGCAATATGATCGTAGCGCGTAGTTGAAGATGTTTCGGCAGAGTTCTGCTATTCGAGAATACACGTAAAAAGAGCCCCCTTTATTTTTCTTTGTCACAGAGGGCGGGAGGGGCAATAAACATCACCCCTACACCCTCATCACTACAATGAACTACCCAAGCTTTCTGGCTATAACGCTTGGCTCCTGAGGGTTTCTCTAGGGCAAACTCAACATCAAACATTTCGCCTTGCCTCAAACATCCACCAGCGACACAAATAAACATACCATCCTGCGCAATATCATGGGCCTGCGCGGTCAAATCTGATTTTCCCGATCGTTTTAAAATAAGTTCTAAATCACTCGGTCGTCGCTCACTTAATCGATGTTCCATCATTCGCCTCCTTGATGTGATGTGCTCTCGGTATTTATACCCGTGGCTAGCTGAATAGACGCTACATTTTATTGTGTGTGCACGCCTTATCCTTACGACCACGCAGTACGGTAAAGTTGTAGATTGGCACCCAGATCAACGTAAAAAACCAGCCATAACCATAGGCTTCGATGAGTCCTAGGAAAAAGCTTTTCCAACTGAGCCACTCAAAGCCGGGCAGAAGTTTTTGCCAGACGCCATACATAGCGTGGTCTGGCAGTAGCAGATCGAATGTAATACAGAGCACGAAGCTGATGGCTAGCGTCAGGCTGGTTGCGTGACCAACGCCTAATAAAGAGATACCCTGATTATGGTGATTACATTTCATGGCCTGCCCCCCCTTTTTTATTGTGTTTTTTATTTAGATAGCGCTCAGGATCACCATCAAACTTATCAAGACAACCCTTGGAACAGAAACGATAAAGTGAACCTTGATACATCTTGCCGTAGCCCTTTTCACTCCCTACTTCCATATCACAAACAGGATCAATGTGTTTTGCACCTTTGCTGTCACTATCACCATGACCACCATGCATCATATGTGCACCACAGCCATAGCGCATAATAAGATAGAAAAAAATTGCAAAGATAAGAAACGAACCTAAGCCTTCCATATGTCACCTCCTGACAAACGGTTTAGACCGGCTAAAACCTCGACCTCTAAAATGTTAAACATAATTTAGCGTACCTCTTCGTCGTGAACTTCTACCGTTAAAAATGCTTTCCACTGTTTGATTGGCGGGAAAAATGCCGGTGTTTTTTTTACGTAATCGTTATAAGTTTCGCCAAACTCCGCTTCAGCCCGCCGCTCTTCAACTCTGGCCAAGTGTACATAGGCATAAAGCATAATGGGTGCCATCAACAGCGTTAAAAAGGTAGGCCATTGCACCAAAAAGCCAATAATAACGAGAAATAAACCGGTGTACTGAGGGTGGCGGGCGTAGGTATAAATACCATCGGTCACCAGTCCGCCCCACGCCCCGTGGATTTGTGTCCAGCCTTTGGAAAGTAACAAATAACCCATAATCATTAATACCAGGCTCAGTCCCATCACGATCACCCAGGCCA